>CAZTZW010000324.1:0-3927 GCA_964618085.1 uncultured Elusimicrobia bacterium | reverse complement strand
CGGGCCCCGGCGCCGACGAGTACGCCGCCCGCTTCAAGGCCGCTTTGGCCGACGACCTGAACGCCCCGGCCGCGATGGCCGTGGTCTGGGACGCGCTGAAATCGGACCTGTCCGGCGGGGCGAAGAGGTCGTTCCTCGACGAGGCGGAGTCGGTGTTCGCCTTGGACCTCTACGCTCCCGTCGAGGAAGCGCCCGTCCCGCCCGCCGTCGCCGCCCTGCTCGCCCAGCGCGCCGCGGCGCGGGCGGCCAAGGATTTCGCCGCGTCCGACCGCATCCGCAAAGAGCTCGACGGTATGGGCTGGCTCGTCGAAGACGTCAAAGGCGGACAGAAAGCGAGGCCCAAATGACCCGACCCCGGTTCGAACGCAAGCGCGCGAAGCAGTCCGAGACTGGAGAGCGCGCTCCCGCCGGCGGCGGCGGGGGCGAGACGCGCTGGATCGGCGGCATCGAGAAGGTCACCGACACCTTGGCGAACAACCCCGACCAGGCCCGCGCCCTCTGGGTGGAGCACCAGGCCAAGCACGAGGCCATCGGCAGCATCATCCGCGTGGCCAAGGAGCGCAACGTGCCGGTGCAGTACATGTCGCGCCCCGAGCTCGACCGCGCCATGAAGGGCGGCAAGCACCAGGGCGTCGCGCTCAAGGTCTCCTACGACTCGGCCGAGTCCTTCGGCGAGTGGATCCAGTCGCTCGACGAGGCGCGCAAGAAGGGCGTGGTGGTCGTCGCGCTCGACCAGATCCAGGACCCGCACAACCTGGGCGCCATCGCGCGCTCGGCCCTCCAGCTCGGCGCCTCCGCGCTCATCGCGCCCGAGCGCCGCTCCGCGCCCGTGACCCAGGCCGCCATCCAGTCCTCCGCCGGGGCCATCCTCCGGCTGAAGGTCCACCGGGTGGTCAACCTCGCGCAGGCGCTCGCCTTGGCCAAGCAGAACGGCTTCTGGGTCTACGGCGCGGACGCCGCGGGCAAGACGGCCTGGGACGCGACCATCAACACGCCGTGCGTCGTGGTCATCGGCTCCGAGGGCTACGGTCTGCGCCAGCTGGTGCGCGCCTCCTGCGACGAGCTGCTGAGCATCCCGCAGGTGTCCCACGGCGTGGGCAGTCTCAACGCCTCCTGCGCCGCGACGGCCTTGCTCTACGAGGTCTCGCGGCAGAAGGCCGCCGGCGGATGAGCGGCGTCCACGACTGCGCCGACCACGACGACCGCGGCGAGCGGCCGCTGAGCGGCGCCATCGCCCTGACGGGCGTCATCTTCCTGGTCGAGCTGGCGGGCGGCTGGTGGACCGGCTCGCTCGCGCTGATGGCCGACGCGACGCACATGGCCGTCGACCTGCTCGGCCTGGGCCTGAGCCTGTTCGCGGCCATGCTCTCGCGGATGCCCGCCGACCCCAAGCGCACCTACGGCTACCGCCGCGTCGAGGTGCTGGCCGCGCTGGGCAACGCCATCGCGCTCATGGTGGCGACCGGCTTCATCCTGCGCGAGGCGTACGGGCGCTGGCTGTTCCCCACGCCGGTCGCCGCCGTGCCGATGACCGTCGTCGCCGTCGTGGGCCTGCTGTGCAACCTCGCCTCCGGCGCCATCTTATGGAAGGCGAGCCGCTCCAACATCAACCTGCGGGGCGCCCTGCTGCACGTCGCGGCCGACGCCGCGGGGTCGGTCGGCGCGCTCGTCGCCGGCCTCGTCATCTGGAAGACGCGCTGGTACGCCGCCGACGCGCTGGTGAGCATCGTCATCTGCTTCGGCATCGTGCTCACCGCCTTCTGGCTGCTGCGCGACTCGGTGCACATCCTCCTCGAGGGCGCGCCGCCGCACCTCGACCTCGAGGACATCCGCTCCTCCCTCGCGAGCCTCGACGGCGTCCAGGAGGTGCACGACCTGCACCTCTGGTCGCTCACGCGCGGCTCGGAGGCCATGAGCGGCCACATCGTCGTCTCCGCCGGCCGCGACCCCGCCGACGTGCTGCGCGCCGGGCGCGAGCTGCTCAAGGATCGCTTCGCCCTCGACCACGTCACCCTCCAGATCGAAAAGGAAGAAGACCATCATTAAGAACGCGGCGTTCGTCCTGCTCGTCCTCCTCGCCTGCCCCGCTTCCGCGAAGCTGCGGCTGGGCGTCGTCGTCGCCGTCGACCAGATGCGGCCCGAGTACCTCGACCGCGTGTTCGCGCGCGTGCGGGAGGAGGGCGCGGTGTTCGCGAACGCGCGCCATACCCACCTGCCGACCGAGACCGCTCCCGGCCACGCCGCCATCTCCACGGGCCGCCTGCCCGGCACTCACGGCATCGTGGGCAACGACTGGTACGACCACGCGAGCGGCAAGGACGTCTACTGCGTCGCCGACGAGGTGTTCGGCATCGGCCCGGAGCACCTGGGCGGCCCGACCTTGGCCGACGCCTTCAAGGCCTTCGATCCGAAAGTCCGGGTCTTCTCGCTCTCGTCCAAGGACCGCTCCGCCGTCCTTCTCGGCGGCCGCAAGGCGGACCTGGCCCTGTGGTTCGACCGGAACAAGGGGGAGTTCGTCACGTCGGGCTATTACTCCCGCCCGGCGTGGCTGGACGCCTTCAACGCCGCCCTCAAGGCCTCCGGGCGCCTCGGTCTCAAGGAGGGCAAGGTGCCTTCCTCGGTGATGGCGTCGCCGATCCTCGACCAGGTCACCCGCGAGCTCGCCTCGGAGCTCGTGCGCCGCGAGAAGGTCGGACGCGGGCCTTCCACCGATCTCCTGCTCGTGAGCTTCACCGGCACCGACACCGTGGGCCACACCCACGGCATCCAGTCGCCGGAGATGGACGCCCAGCTGGCGAGCCTCGACAAGGAGTTCTCCGTCCTGCTGGCCGAGCTGGAGAAGGCCTCGGGCGGCGAGTTGGCCCTCGCGCTCTCGGCCGACCACGGCGCCGCGCCCGAGCCGGAGCGCCCGCTGGGCAAGTCCCTGGGCATCCGCCGTCACGACTGGGTCGCCTACGGCAAGCTCATGGAGGAGACGCTCCAGAAGAGATGGCCGACGCCCGGCAAGAAATGGATCGTCTCCTACCAGGTCCCGCACCTTTATATGGACCGCGCGCTGCTCGCGCAGCGAGGCCCGCGCGCCGTGGCGGACGCGTTGGAGAAGGCCGTGGACGTGCATAAGGTCTACGTCCCCGCCGACGTCCTGGCGGGCCGTCACGACGCGGACCCGTTGGCGCCCGTGCTCAAGCGCTCCATCCGCGGCGACCGCACCGGCGACCTGTTCCTCGTCACCAAGGACGGCGTCCTGCTCCACGACAAGGTCCCGGGCACCAGCCACGGCTCGCCGTGGGCTTACGACGCGGGCGTCCCGCTCGCGTTCTGGGGCAAGGGCGTCAAGAAGGCCCGCGTGGACACTCCCGCCGCGGTGGTGGAC
The DNA here is from genome assembly GCA_964618085.1 of uncultured Elusimicrobia bacterium. GTDB lineage: Bacteria > Elusimicrobiota > Elusimicrobia > UBA1565 > UBA9628 > GWA2-66-18. Next base: position 554 of record CAZTZW010000324.1, on the reverse strand, counting down.
CTGGCGCCGACCTTCGCCCGCGTGCTGGGTTTCGACTACCCGGCCGGGGACGGCGGGGCCGTGCGCTCCGAGGCGCTGGCGGAGGCGCCGCGCTGAAGCGCGAACCGGCGTCGGTGCTGCTCCTCCTCAACGGGGAGCTGCGCGACCCCAAGACGGTCAAGGCGCTCGCGCGCCGGGTCGTCGCGGTGCTGTGCGCCGACGGCGGCGCGCGCCACGCCAAGTCCCTGGGGATCGTCCCGCGCTGGGTCGTGGGCGACATGGACTCTCTGCCCAAGCCGCTGCCCAAGAGCTGGAAGGACGTCGTGTACTGGTGCGATTTTGACGAAGAACGCTCTGACCTAGATAAAGCCCTCGATTTCGCGCGACGCGCCGGCGCCAAGCGCGTCTACATCGCGGGCGCGCTCGGCGGCGGGCTCGACCACGAGCTCGTCAACCTGTCGGTGCTCGAGGAGTCCTCGCGCGGCTTGGAGGTCGTCGTCGCCGGCGGCGGAGAAGCGCGCCTGCTGGGTCCGGGGATCCACCGTCCGGCGCTGCCCAAGGGCCGCCGCTTCTCC
>CAZTZW010000323.1:0-3929 GCA_964618085.1 uncultured Elusimicrobia bacterium | reverse complement strand
CGGGCGCCTCCTCCGCCGGCGGGGGCGGGTTCTCCGCCGCGTCGAAGGAGGTCGAGACCATGCTCAGCCCGGTGTCGGTCCGCCGCTCCACGGCCGCGCGCGGCGTCGTCCGGGGCGGGGCCATCGGCCCGCGCTGGTCGAAGGCGTGCGTGCCCTCCAGGCGCTCCTCGCCGGGACCCGACAGCAGCAGCCAGCCCGCGGTCAGCAGGCACAGCGCCGCGACGACTCCGACGGTCCAGCGTACGCTGTGGTCCTCTTCCTTGCGGTCGTAGAACGGGCTCAATCCAGGCCTTCCTCGTCGGACGCCGGCGGCGTCGAGAGCTCGTCGTCGGTGGGCAGCGGCGCGGGCGCGTCGGGGTCGAGCGCCGGGATGATGCCCGTCGGAGGAGCCGTCGAGCCCGGCGGCAGGACCGAGCCCGCCGACCCGTCGGGCGCGGAGGCCGCGTCCACCTGGCCCGCCAGCGGCTTGTCGTGGTCCACCTCGCAGTACGCGGTGGGCGCGGTGCCCTGCTGGAAGGCCTCCAGAAGCTTGTTCTTCTTGGGGCACGTCGGCTGGTAGAGCAGGCCCGTCTCCGCGTCGATGGCGGCGAAGACGATGCCCGGCGGCACTGGGAAGTCGCGCTTGGGCGCGTCCTTGAGGACGCCCTGCATGATCTCCGTCCACCACGGCACGACGGTGGAGCCGCCGGTCCAGTCCTTGCGGCCCAGCGAGGCGAAGTCGTCGTAGCCCATCCAAGCCACGGCCACGTAGTCCGGCGTGTAGCCGACGAACCACAGGTCGCGGTTGTCGTTGGAGGTGCCGGTCTTGCCCGCCAGCGGCCGGCCCAAGGCGCGGGCGCGCGAGCCCGTGCCGCCCTGCACGACGGCCTTGAGCACGTTGGTGACGAGGTAGGCGAGCTGGGGCGTCATCGCCTCGCGGTCCGAGGGCACGTGGGCCTCGAGCTGCTTGCCCGCCGCGTCCTCGACGGTCTCGATGGTGTAGGGCGTCACCGCGATGCCGCCGTTGGCGAAGGTCGCGAAGGCGTTGGCCATCTCGAGCGGCGTGACCACCGAGGAGCCCAGCGCCAGCGCGGGAGCGGGCTCCAGGTCCGAGCGGATGCCCGCGCGGTGCGCGATCTCCGCGACGAGGGGCGGGCCGATCTGGGTGATGAGGTTGATGGCCGAGATGTTCCGCGAGTGGGCGATGGCGCGCCGCAGAGTGACCCGGCCCATGAACTTGCCGTCGAAGTTGCCGGGGACCCAGATCTTGAAGTCGGGCGAGGCGGCGAAGGGCTGGGTCGCGAGGTTGATGGAGTACTGGTCGGTGGCGCCCTCCAGCAGGCGCCAGTCGCGGCCGTCGAAGTAGAAGGCCAGCGGCGTGTCGTCGATGAGCGAGGCCGCGGTCATGCCCGCGCCCAGCGCCGCGGCCCAGACGAAGGGCTTGAAGGTGGAGCCCGGCTGGCGCTTGGCCTGGGTCACGCGGTTGAAGATGGAGTCGCGACCGCCGATCATGGCGCGGATGGCGCCCGTGCGCACGTCCATGAGCACGAAGGCGCCCTGGATCTTGACCGGCGGCGAGGTGGAGAGCTCGGGGGGCAGGGACTCGCCCGAGAGCTCGTACTCGCGCATCTTCTTGGCGTGCTCGGTCGCCGCCTTCACGTCGAACTCGTCGAGCGCGCGGGTCATGACCTCTTCGGCCAGCTTCTGGGCGGACAGGTCGAGGGTCGTGCTCACCTTCATGCCGCCGCGCCACACCGCCGCCGTCGTGTACTTGAACTCCAGGCGGCGGCGGACGTGGTCCACGAAGTACGGCGCCTGGGAGCCGACGCCGATGGGCTTGGACAGCGGGATGGGCTGGGCCTCGGCGGCGTCTCTCTCCGCCTTGGTGATCATGCCCTCGTCGACCATGCGCATGAGGACGACGCTGCGCCGCTTGCGCGCGTTCTCGGGCTTGTAGAAGGGGGAGTTGGCGCGCGGCGCGCGGATGAGGCCGGCGAGCAGGGCGCACTCGGAGAGCGTGAGCTCGCCGATCTCCTTGGCGAAGTAGTTGCGGGCGGCGGCCTGGGCGCCGTAGGCGCCTTCCCCGAAGTAGACCTGGTTGAGGTAGAACTGGAGGATCTCGGGCTTGGAGAAGTTCCGCTCGATCTGGACGGCGAGCATGAGCTCGCGCAGCTTGCGCGAGAGCTTGCGCTCGGGCTTGAGGAAGATCTGCTTGGCGAGCTGCTGGGTGATGGTCGACGCGCCCTGCACGACGCGGCGGGCGACGACGTTGCGCACGAAGGCGCGCAGCATGCCCTTGGGCGAGAGGCCCCAGTGCTTGAAGAACTGGTCGTCCTCGACCGCGATGACCGCGTTCTGGAGGTCCACCGGGATCTTGCCCAGGGGCAGGAGCGCGCGTTTCTCGATGGACAGCTCCGCCAGCGTCTCGCCGGCCGAGTCGAAGATGCGCGTGGTCTGGGACGGCGCGTAGTCCTCGAGAGTGTGGATGGACGGCAGGCCTACGAGAAGGAGGCGCAGGACCCCGAAGCCGGCGCCGACCGCGAGGAACACCGCGCCCGCGAGCGCGTAGAAGCGCGAACGGGGCATGGCGGCCATCTTACCATTTGGCCCCGCCGGAGAGGACGCCGGGGGAGCGCGTCACGTCCCCGTTACACGGGCGCGACCCCGCCGTCTTCGCCCGCGGCTATGATGCGTCATGACCCCTTTCTCCCCTCTCCTCCTGGCCGCGCTCGTCCTGTCGCCTCTCCCCCTCGCCGCCCTGGAAGTCCACGGCCATCGCGGCAGCCGCGGCACTCACCCCGAGAACACCTTAGCCGGCTTCGACGCGGCCCTGGCCGCCGGGGTCGACGTCCTGGAGCTGGACCTCGGCGTCACCAAGGACGGCGCGCTCGTCGCCGCCCACGACCCGGCTCTGCCGCCGGAGCTGTGCCTGGGACCCGGCGGCGCGAAGCTGGCGGCGTCGGTCCCGCTGCGGTCGCTGACGCTCAAGGAGCTCGCCGCCTACGATTGCGGCTCGCTCAAGAACCCCCGATTCCCACGCCAGACCCCCGTCCCGGGCCAAGCCCCGCCCTCGCTCGACGCGGTGTTCGACCTCGTCGAGCGCTCGCGCCATCCCGCCGCCGCGACGGTCCGGTTCAACATCGAGACCAAGCTCGTGCCCGGCCGCCCCGAGCTCTCGGCCGGCCCGGAGGAGTTCGCGCGCCTCGTCGCCGCCGCCGTGCGCCGCCGCTCGCTCGCCCCGCGCGTCATCGTCCAGTCCTTCGACCACCGCGTCCTGCGCGAGCTGCGCCGCATCGCCCCCGAGCTGCGCGTCTCGGCCCTCGTCTCCGACAACCGGCCCGACTACGCCGCCCTGGTGAAGGACCTGGGCGCCGACGTGGTCAGCCCCGACCGCGAATGGGTCTCCGCGGCCGACGTGCGCGCCGCCCACGACGCCGGCGCCAAGGTCGCGCCCTGGACGGCCAACGACGAGGCCGAGTGGACGCGCCTCGCGGCCATGGGCGTGGACGCCATCATCACCGACTATCCCGCCGACCTCATCGCCTGGCTGGAGCGCCGGGGGGCGCGCGGCACGCCGGCGGCCGCGGCCAAGCTCGCCGTCGTCGTCTCCGTAGACCAGATGCGCGGCGACTACCTGCGGCGCTTCTCCCGCGAGTGGACCGGCGGCTTCGCCCGTTTGATGCGCGACGGCGCGTCCTTCACCCGCGCGCGGCACGCCAGCGTCCCGACCGAGACCTCGCCAGGGCACGCCGCCCTGCTCACCGGCTGCTTCCCGTCCCAGCACGGCATCGTCGCAAACGAGTGGTGGGACCGCGCGGCCGGCAAGCCTCGCTACTCCGTCGACGACGACAAGTGGTGGCGCGGGCCCGCCTCTCTCCAGTGCGACACGCTCGGCGACGCGCTCAAGGCCGCGGCCGCCGCCTCGCGCGTCGTCTCGGTGGCCGGCAAGG
>CAZTZW010000322.1:0-3942 GCA_964618085.1 uncultured Elusimicrobia bacterium | reverse complement strand
CAACGCCGCGGTGTCGGGCTCGGCGACGGCGTACGCGGCCAACGCCAAGGACCAGGCCGACCTGCTGGCCGCCTGGTCGACCTTGCCCGCGCACGGGGGCAAGCTCGTCATGGAGTGCGGCGGACGCGGCGTCCTCGGTCTTCCGCCGGGCCCGCTCGCGGCGCTCGGCGGGCTGGCCCTGCTCCTCGCCTGCGCGGCGGGCGCGCGGGCGTTGTGGCGCGCGGGCAAGGAGCGGGAGCTCCTGCGCTCGCTCGCGGCCTACCTCGGCCTTTTGCTGGCGCTCCACCTCGTCTGGCGCCCGTGGCAGAGCCGCTACGCCCTCACGGTCCTCCCCTTCGTCTGGGTGCTCGTCCTGGCCGCCTTCCGTCCCTTGCTGGCGTCGCGCAAGCCGCTGGCGTGGGCTTTGCTCGGCCTGCTGGCGGTGCCCGGGCTGTCGCGCTCCTTCGGCTACGCGTTCGAGGGCCTGGCCGCGCCGCGCACGGAGCGCTGGCCGCGCTCGGCGGCGTGGCTGCGGGAGCGCGCGAAGCCGGGCGAGCGCGTCGTGTCCTTGGAGCCGCACCTGCTGACCTTGGTCGCCGGACGGGAGGCCTCCTTCCCGCGCCGCGCGGAGAGCCGCCGCTCCTGGATCGAGGCGATGCGCGCGCGCGACGAGCGCTGGGTGTTCCTGACGGGCCGGGAGGCCCGCTCCTATCTCTCCTCCGACGCGCGCTCGCTCATCGAGTCTTTCGACGCGTGGGCCGTCGCCGAGCCGCCGTTGGAGACGGCCTTCGAGGACCGGCAGGAAGGGGTGGTCATCCTGCGGGTGGGCCCTTAGGACTACGCCGGGACGGGCCGTCGGACCCCTGACGGCCGGGGAGGAGGCGGCTACACTCTGGAGGTGAACGACTCCTCCAAGACCATCCTCATCGTAGACGATAACCCCAACTTCAGCTTCATCTGGCGCGAGTTCTGCGAGTCCGAGGGACATCGCGTGGTCACCGCGGAGAACGCGCAGGACGCGCTGGCCCTCGTCGAGAGCGAGCCGCGCATCGACCTCGTGATGACCGACCTGGTCATGCCGCGGATGAGCGGCTACGAGTTCATCCAGCAGCTGCGCGGCCTCTCCGAGACGCGCCACACGCCCATCCTGCTCCTGACCGGCTCCGGCAAGGTCATCCACGACCTGGCGGAGAAGGAGGGCGCCCGGATGCTGAGCAAGTCGGTGGACACCGACGTGGTCCTGCGGCGCATCCGCGAGGCGCTGTACCCGGAGGGCAAGCCCGCGGCCGCCGCCGGCGACGCCGCCGTGGCCGCGTCCGGCGAGCCGCTGTACCAGATCGTGCACGACCACTTCGAGGATTTCGTCCCCCGCAAGCGCGTCATCGCGCCCTGGACGCCCCCTTCGAAAGAGTCTTGACGGAAACGGGTCCCGGGGCTATCCTGCGTAGCGAAGGTAGATACGTTCCCCGGAGACCCCGATGACTTTCGCCATCCTCGCCGCCATCCCGACCGTGCTGCTGACCGCGATGTACCTGTACGAGCGCCGGGATCCCCTGCCTCTTCGCGCGCGCGCCGCGCGTTCCACCCTCGACAACGCCCTTCGCGGCCGCCGTTAGCCCGCGCTAGCCGCGCGGCGGGAAAAAAAGAGCCCCCCTCGCCGCCGTCATGACGACGGCGAGGGGGGCGTCCTGCGAGGTCCTTAGCGGACGAGCGCCGGAGCCAACGGCAGGCCCGCGCCTTGGCCCTCGGGGATGACCCCGGGGAGCTTGACCGCCGCCGCCGTCAGCGCGCCGCGGACGGCCGCCGGGGTCGCCCCCGGGTTCCTGGAGACGTACAGCGCGGCCAGACCGGCCACGTGCGGCGTCGCCATCGACGTGCCCGACAAGGTGTCGTAGCCGCCCTTCATGTAGGTCGACTTCACGCCCACGCCGGGGGCGATGACCGCCACCGCCGGGCCGCGGCTGGAGAACGAGGCCAGCCTGTCGCGGCTGTCCGACGCCGCGACCGCGATGGCGCCCGCGTACGCCGCCGGGAAGCCCACCGAGCGTCCGGAGTTGCCGGCCGCCGCGATGAGGGTGACCCCCGCCTTCTCCATGGCCTTGACGGCGTCCTCGAGCGCGGCGTTGCCGCTGTTGGCGCCCAGGCTCATGCTGGCGATGGCCATCTTGTTGTCGACGGCCCACTGCATGCCGGCGATGACGTCGTCGAAGGTGCCGGACCCGCCCGCGTCGAGGACCTTCACGCCGTAAAGGTCCACGCCGGGCGCGACGCCGACCACGCCGACGCCGTCGTCGACCGCCGCGATGGTGCCGGCGCAGTGCGAGCCGTGGCCGTTGTCGTCGTTGTAGTCGTCGTTCTTGGCGATGGTGTTCCAGCCGCCCTTGAGGAGCGGCGCCAGGTCGGGGTGCGTGCGGTCGATGCCCGTGTCGATGACCACGAGCTTGACGCCCGCGCCGCGGCTGGCGGCCCAGGCCTGCGCCGCCTGCACGCGGGTGATGCCCCACGGCACTTCCTGGCCGGCGGGCGCCGGCGCGGGCTCGTCGGCGAGGACGCGCCCTTTGGCGGCGAAGGGCTTCACGATGGCGCCGAGCGCGGGCACGCGGAAGTCCACGCCGCGCGCGTCGGCGATGGTCAGCCAATTGATGCGCGGGTTCTCGTCGATGCGCGCGACCTCCCGCAGGGCGCGCAGCTTGCCCTCGGCGGTCCGCACCTGGGCGTCGGGCGTCTCGATGACCACCGCGTCGATGAGCGGCAGCTCGCGCACGACCTTGCCGCCCGCCGACTCGGCCAAGCGCACGCGGTCGGCCTTGTCCACGCCCGGCTGGAACTTCACGATGCGGCTCGTCGTCGCGGCCTGCGCCGCGACCGACAGCGAAAGCGCCAGAACCAGGAGCCCCGGCACGCTGAACCTTCGGACCATGTAAACACCTCCGGTACGTCTTCGCCGCGACCCCTCGCGGCGTCACACCGGAATCCGTATATCATATTTTCTAGGCCACAAGGCCTATATGATGTATGGGTCTCATGGCCCAGATGGGACGGCGCGGGAGGTGGGCGCGGAGGCGCCGCTACTTGGAGGTGGCCACGAAGACGCCGTCCCAGTCCTTGCCGGGCGGCGAGGCGCGATAGGCGGCGGCGCGCTCCTCGTAGAGGTGGTACAGCTTGGACAGCCGCCACGGCTCGCCCAGCTTCTCGAGCCCGGGCAGGGCGCGGGTCACGGCGTCCCAGTCTTGGCGCCGGTAGGCGGCCAGCATGGCGTCGTGCTCCTTCTGGAGCGTCTTGAAGGCCTCGCCCGCCGCGGCCTCGGGACCGTCGAGCAAGGTGAAGATGCGCACCGGCAGGTGCTTGCCCTTGACCTTGATGAGGTCGAGCTCGAGCGCGGCGAATTCCGGCGCCTGCTCGCGGGTGTGGGGGCCGAGGATGATGCGCACGCCGTAGGACTTGGACTGGCCCTCCAGGCGCGAGGCCAGGTTGACCTCGTCGCCGAGGACCGTGTAGTCGACGCGCAGGGTCGAGCCCATGTTGCCCACGACGCAGGCGCCGGTGTTGAGGCCGGTGCCGATCTCGATGAGGGGGAGGGTCCTGCCCTGCGCCTTCGCCCGGGCCTGCCACTCCTCGTTGAGCTCGCGCAGGCGGGCGTGCATCTTGAGAGCCGCCTCGCAGCCGCGGCGGGCGTGCCCCGGCACGTCCAGGGGGGCGTTCCAGAAGGCCATGATGCAGTCGCCCATGTACTTGTCGATGGTGCCGTCGTGCTCGAGGATGATCTGCGTCATGGGCGTGAGGAACTCGTTGATGAACACCGTCAGGTCGTGCGGGGCGAGCGACTCGGAGATGGTGGTGAAGCCTCGGATGTCGCAGAAGTGGAAGGTCATCTCCCGCGTCTCGCCGCCGAGCTCCACCTCGCCGGGCTTCTCGGCCAGCTTGGCCACGACCTTGGGCGACAGGTAGCGCCCGAAGGTTTCG
>CAZTZW010000321.1:0-3984 GCA_964618085.1 uncultured Elusimicrobia bacterium | reverse complement strand
CGCGCACGCCGGCCGTGTTCAGCATCGTGTCCGCCGTGCCCATCGTGTCGTCGTAGCGGTCAAACCCCTGATCGAGACCAAATTGGCTGTCGAGTGGGAACCCGCCGACAAACGCCCCCGTGGCAAACCCCGCCGCGTTGAGCCGCGTCACCAGCGGCCCGAGCGCGCCCAGCAGGACGAGCACGGGGCCGATGAGGGCGGCGGCGCTGGCGACCGCGCCCCAGGTCACGCCCAGCTCCGCCGAGCTCTTGAGCACGGGCCCGCGCAGCCACGGCAAGGCCGCGGTCGTGAGGCCCGCGGCGGTCATCAGGCGCGCGAAGAGCAGGAGGTGCGGCTGGCGGTCGGCCTGGCGGCCGCCCCACGCGTAGCCCACGGCCAGCGCGACCATGGTCACCGTGATGATGGCCGACCACACGTTCAGGGACGTGCCGTAGTACGGCGCGATGAGGCGCGCGGCGACGATCTCGATCACCAAGGACGAGGCCCCGGAGACGAACAGCCCGAGGGCGAGGTAGCCGGCGGGCGCGGCGGAGCGTTCAGGCGCGGGCGGCTTTCTCATGGAGGGCCTCGAGGGCGTCGTCCAGCAGGGTCGGGGAGTCGGCGCGCAGCGCGACGGCGCCGGGCAGTTGGCCGCGGAACCACGTGCGCTGGCGTTTGGCGTACTGCGCGGTCTTGTCGGTCATCTCGTCGAGCATGGCGTCGGGGTCCTTGCGGCCGGACGCCGCGGCCAGCGCCTGCGGGTAGCCGAGGCTGGTGAAGCCCGGCTCGGTCCCCGCGTAGGACTTCGGCACGAGCCAGCGCACCTCGTCGAGCAGCGCGGGCCACAGCGACTCGGCGCGGCGCTCGATGCGGGACTTCAGGGCGGACGCTTCCAGCTCGAGGACGAGCGTCTTGTCGGCGGCGACGCCGTCCTTGCGGCCCGCCTCCCAATGCTCGGTGATGGGCTTGCCGGTGAGCTCGAGCACCTCGAGCGCGCGCACGAGGCGCGCGACGTTGCCGGCGGGGATGGCCGCGGCGGCCTTCGGGTCGGCCTTCTTGAGGCGCGCGTGCAGGACAGGCCCGCCGAGCGCCGAGAGCCGCGCGCGCAGGGCCTCGTCGCGCGGCGGCAGCGGGGCGAGGCCCTCGAGGAGCGCCTTCAGGTACAGGCCGGTCCCCCCGCAGACGATGGCGCGTTTGCCGCGGGCGGCGATGTCCGCGAGGGCGGCGCGGGCGTCGCGGGCGAAGCGGCCGGCGTCGTAGGCTTCGTCGGGCTCGACGAGGTCGAGGAGGTGGTGCCGCACCCGCCGGCGCTGCTCGACGGTCGGCTTGGCCGTGCCCGCGTCGAGCCTGCGGTAGACCTGGCGCGAGTCGGCGGAGACGACCTCGGCGCCGAGACGCTCGGCCAGGGCGACGGCGAGCGCGGTCTTGCCCGAAGCCGTCGGCCCGGCCAGCACGATCACTTCTTCTTGGAGTGCTTGCCCTGCGCCGAGAACAGCGAGTGGAACGGGCAGTCGTCGCCGCAGGCGTCGGGCAGGCCGAGCGCGGTGCGCGTCTGGCAGTCGGCGCTGTCCTCGGCCATCTTCTCGATGCGCTTCACCGCGTCCTTCGTGATCTTCTCGAAGGACAGGCCCACGGAGTAGGTGTCGCCCTTCTTGTTGACGCGCACGACCGAGGCCGAGATGGGCACGCCGTCCAGGCCGGGGATGGACAAGGTCATCTGGAAGGACTTGGTGGACGGCGGGGCCATGAACATGAGCAGAGACATGCCGCCGGCCGAGAGGTCGGTGAGGATGGCGGGCTGCTTCTTGACGGCCTCGTCCATCCCCTCGAGCTCGAGGGTGATGGGCTCGATCATGCCCTCGACGATGCTGAAGCGCCGGTGCCGGCGCCGCTCCGCTCCTTCCTTGCTCATTCGGTGGCCTCCCCTCTCAAAGTCCTCGGCCCGGCGTGCGTCACGCGCACCTTCACGAGCCGTCCTTGCGCCTGCGTCCCCGTCCACGAGATCTTGAACCCGTCCGCGGTGCGGCCGAAGCCGCCCTGCTCGTCCAGCGCCTCGACGACCGTCCCGACCCGCGCCTTCAGAGCGTCCGCGGTGAGCGCGTCGCACAGCGCGTTGAGCCGCGCCAGCCGCGTCTCCTTCACGTCCGCGGGCACGTCGTCCGGAAGTCCGGCGGCCTCGGTCCCTTCCCGCGGCGAGTACTTGAACGTATAGGACCAGGCCGGCTTGAAGGCCGCGACGAGCTCCAGCGTGCGCTCGAAATCCGCCTCGGTCTCCGACGGGAATCCTACGATAATGTCCGTCGAGAGTTCAATCGCGGGAAGGAACGAGCGCAGGCGCGCCGCCTTCTCCAGGAACTGCGCGCCGGTGTAGTTCCGCTTCATCAAGGCGAGCACGCGGTCCGAGCCCGACTGCAGGGGCATGTGCAGCAGGCCGCGCGCGGCCCGCGTCTCGGCCATGGCGAGGGCCATGGCGTCGTTCATGAAGAAGGGGTGCGGGCTCTCGAAGCGCAGGCGCAGCAGGCCGGGCAGGGCGCCCACGGCGCGCAGGAGGTCGGGGAAGCGCCTGTCCCCCTCCCGCCAGCTGTTGACGGTCTGGCCCAGCAGCACCAGCTCGCGCGCGCCGGCGGCGACCTTGGCCGCCGCTTCCGCGAGGACGGCGTCGTACGGCCGGTACAGCTCGCGCCCCCGCACGTGCGGCACGATGCAGTACGAGCATGAGTAGTTGCAGCCGCGCATGATGGTGACGTGCGCCGAGACGCCCGAGCCCCAGCCGACCGGGATCGCGGGAGCCGTCCCCGCCGCGAACGCCTCGCGTCCCTCGGCCAAGGCGTCGAACCGGGCGGAGAGCGCCTCGTCGACGACGCGCGGATAGTCCTCGATGGACTTGGCGCCGACCACGAGGTCGATGTGCGGGAAGCGCTTGCGCAGCGATTCCCCGAGGCGCTCGGCGGCGCAGCCGGCGACGATGAGCACGCGCTCGGGCCGGGCGTCCTTCCACTCCTTCAGGCGTCCGATGAGGGACAGGGCCCGGTGCTCGGCGTTCTCGCGCACGGTGCAGGTGTTGAGCACGACCGCGTCGGCGTCCTCGGGAGCGTCCACGGCCGTGAAGCCGCGGGCCAGCAGGGGCGCGGAGAGCTCTTCGCCTTCGGCCAAGGCCATCTGGCAGCCGAAGGTCACCACGTGGAGCCGCATCAGCGCCGCCGCTGCTTCTTGCGGTCTCGGCCTTGAGCTTGGCCCTTGCCGATGGGGAGCATGGAGTGCGTCGCCTCGAGCACGCGGCGGCGGGACTCGGGGTCCAGCGGCGCGAGCGCGGCGACGACGGTCGCGAAGGCCGCGACGAGCCTGCGGGAGTCCTTCATGTCAGAGCCGCGCCTTGCCGCTGGAGACGGTGCGGAAGTGGACGACGCGCATCTCCTCGGAGTCCCGGATCTGCCGTCCGTTGGCGAAGTTCAGCTTCTCCTTGAGCTCGGCCAAGGTGATGCCCTCCGCCGCCGCCAGCGCGTCGTCGAAAGAGGAGAAAGGGCGTATCTCGACGTTGACCACGACGAGCTGGCCGCGCACGTTGCCGTGCTTGTCCACCAGCTCGAGGTCGTCGCCGGTCTTGAGGTCGGAGTCCTCGGGGTCGTAGGCCGGGCAGGCGGTCGCGGTCTTGCGGCCGGAAAGGATGGCTTGGATCATCCTCTCGCCGAGGCCGCCGTCGCCGTACCAGCCGAAACGGAAGCGCTTCACGCCTCGTGATTCTATCACTTACCGGCCTCGTCGGGACGCCAGCTCATGGCGCGCTGCAGGGTGGGTTCCGGGTCCCAGCCGAGGCGCACGGACACGGGCAGGCGCGCGGAGATGGCGCCGATGTCCGTGATGACGGGCGCGGGCGCGGCGACGACGGCCACCCCCGTCGGCAGGTCGAGCACCCGCGAATGGCCGAACACCTCGCGGGCGACCGCGGCCGCGGACGCGACGTCCCGGGGCGAAGCGCCGCCGGAGAACAGCAAGTCGGGCCAGCAG
>CAZTZW010000320.1:0-4012 GCA_964618085.1 uncultured Elusimicrobia bacterium | reverse complement strand
GTGAGCCCTCTCCAGATGCTGGGCGCCTACTCCGCGCTGGCCAACGGCGGCACCCTCTACGAGCCGCGCATCATGCTCGAGGAGAAGGAGCCCGCCAAGGTCCGCCGCGTGGCGTCCGAGCGGGCGGTGGCGGAGGTCGCGCGCATGCTCGAGGCCGTGGTGGAGCGCGGCACCGGCACGACCGCCCGCATCCCCGGCTACCGCGTCGCCGGCAAGACCGGCACGGCGCGCAAGCTCGACCCGCTGACCCGCAAGTACTCGCAGAAGGCCTACGTCGCGTCCTTCGCCGGCTGGCTGCCCGCCTCGGCCCCGCGCTGGACCATCCTGGTCGTCGTCGACGAGCCCCAGGGCAGCTACTACGGCGGCCTCGTCGCCGCGCCGGTGTTCGCCAAGATCGGCAAGCGCCTGCTCGCCCTCGAGGGCGTCGCTCCGGACCGCCCCGAAGAGCCCGCTCTGACCAAGACCGTCCCCGCCCGCCAGGCGTCCCCGGCTCCCGCGCCCCGCGGCGCGTCGGCCGCCGTCCTGGCCGCCTCGACCCGCGCCGCCTCCGTCCCCCGGACCCGGCGATGACGTTGGCGGAGCTGCTGCGGGCCGGCTCCTCGGGGGAGGCGCGCGGCTCCGTGGACGTCCCGGTGCGCGGCCTGCGCCACGACTCCCGCCACGTCGAACCCGGAGACCTGTTCTTCGCCCTGCCCGGCTCCAAGACCGATGGGAACCGCCACGCGCGCGAGGCCCTCGAACGCGGCGCCGTCGCGGTGGTCAGCGAGCTCGACGCGCCGCCGCCGCCCGCCGTCGTCTCCGGCACCTGGGTGCGCGTGGCCGACGTCGCCGAGGCGATGGCCCGCATGTCGGACCTCTATTTCGGCCGCCCCTCGTCGAAGATGGCCGTCGTGGGCGTGACAGGCACCAACGGCAAGACCACGACGACCTACATGCTGGAGGCCGCCGCGGCCGCCTGCGGCGGCAAGGTCGGCGTCATCGGCACGGTCGAGACCCGCCTGGCCGGCAAGCGCCTCGCCAAGGCCGTCAACACCACGCCCATCTCCCTGGAGCTCAACCGCACCCTCGCCGGCATGCGCGACGGGGGGGCCTCGCACGTGATGATGGAGGTCTCGTCCCACGCCCTGAGTCTCAAACGGGTCGAGACCGTCGACTTCGACGCCGCCGTCTTCCTCAACATCACTCGCGACCACCTGGATTTCCATAAGACGCCGGAGGCGTACTTCGAGGCGAAGTCGCGCCTCTTCGACCTGCTCGCGCGCGTCGACAATATCAAGACACCCAAGGTCGCGGCGCTCAACGCCGACGACCCCGCGTCCCACCGCCTGCGCAAGAAGGCCGTGGGCTGCGACGTCGTCGAGTTCGGCCTGGGCGACGAGGCCAAGGACCTGCGCGCGCGCGTCCTGTCGGCCGACCTGGACGGCACGCGCATCGAGTGGACGTGGCGGGGGAAGCGGCTGGAGGGGGGCATCCGCATGCCCGGCCTGTACAACGTCTCCAACGCCGCCGCCGCCGCCGCCGCGCTGCTCGGGCTCGGGCTCGAGCCCCGGAAGGTCGCCGACGGCCTCGCCGCGCTGCGCGCGGTCCCCGGGCGGCTGGAACCCGTCGACGAGGGCCAGGACTTCCACGTCTTCGTCGACTACGCGCACACCGATTCGGCGCTGGCGACCGTCCTCGGCCTCTTGGGATCCTTGCCCCACCGGAAGATCATCACCGTCATCGGCTGCGGCGGCGACCGCGACAAGACCAAGCGCGGCCCCATGGGCGTCGCCGCCTGCTCCGGGAGCTCCCACGCCATCTTCACCAGCGACAACCCGCGCTCCGAGGACCCCGCCGCCATCCTCGCCGACATCGAGGCCGGCGTTCGCGCGGCGGGCCTCAAAAATCATACGATGGTGCCCGACCGCGGGGAGGCCATCGCCGCCGCGATCGCGCGGGCCCGGACCGGCGACGTCGTCCTCATCGCCGGGAAGGGACACGAGGATTATCAGATCCTGCGCGACCGCACCGTGCCTTTCGACGACCGGGAAGCGGCCCGGTCGGCCCTGCGCTCGCTGAAGCGATGAAGCTCGACACGACCTGGGGCGGATTGGCCCGCGCGGCGGGAGGACGGCTCGTAGCTGGAGCCGCCGAGACGCGCGTCGACTCCCTGTCCACCGACACGCGCACCCTCGCGCCCGGGCAGGCCTTCTGGGCGCTCAAGGGCGAGCGCTTCGACGCCCACGACCGCCTCGACGCGGCCGCCGCGGCCAAGGCCTCGGGCTGGGTCGTGGCGGAGGGGCGCCTGAAGCCCGGCGCTCCGCGCCCGGCCCATCTCGTCGAGGTCCCCGACACGCTCAAGGCGCTCCAGGCGCTGGCCCGCGCCCACCGCCTGCGCCGCGACATCCCCATCGTGGGCATCGCCGGTTCTAACGGCAAGACGACCACCAAGGAGATGCTCAAGTCCATCTGCTCTTTGGTCGGCCCCACCTGCGCCACGCCCGGCAACTGGAACAACGAGGTGGGCGTGCCGCTCTCCGTGCTCGAGCTCGACGAGACGCACCGCTACGGCATCTTCGAGCTGGCGGCCTGCCGCCGCGGCGAGATCGCCGACCTCACCCGCGTCGCCATGCCGACCGTCGGCGTCCTCACCAACATCGGGCCGGACCACCTGGAGACCTTCGGCACCGTCGAGACCACCTTCCAGACCAACTCCGAACTAGTAGAGGGGCTCCCGGATGACGGGCGCGCCGTCATCAACGCCGACGACCCCTGGCTCGCCGCGCTGGAGACCCGCCTGGGCGCGCGCGCCGTGACGTACGGCACGGGCCCCCGCTGCCGCGTGCGCATCGAGGACGGCTGGCTCACCGTCGACCGCCGCCGCATCAAGCTCGACCTCAAGTCCTACGGCTCCTACAGCCGCTACAACGCCGCCGCCGCCGCCGCGGCCGCCTGGGCCATGGGCATCGAGGCCGACGTCATCGCCCGCGGCCTCGCCGCGCACGTGCCCGGCATGCTGCGCCAGGAGCCCTTGGCGCACCCGTCGGGGGCCTCCCTCATGCTCGACGCCTACAACGCCAACCCCGCCTCGATGAAGGCGTCGGTGGAGGCCTTCGTCGAGCAGTACGCGGGGCGCGCCCTCACCCTCGTGCTGGGCGACATGAAAGAGCTGGGCCCGGATTCGGGGAAGTTCCATGCGGAGCTCGGCTCCTGGCTCGCGAAGCTGCCGCTGAAGGCGGTGTACCTCGCGGGCCCGGAGATGACCGCGGCAAAAGACGCCCTCGCCGCGGCGAAGCCGCGGTTCCGCGTGGAGCACTCGCTCGACGCGATGGGCTGGAAGGACGGACTCAAGAAGGAACTGGGCAAGGAAGACGCCCTGCTGTTCAAAGCTTCTCGGGCCATGAAACTCGAAGAACTCGCGAGGTCCCTCTAGTGCTCTATTACCTGTGGCAGTGGAAGGACCTCTTCAGCCCGCTGAACGTATTCCAGTACATCACCATCCGCGCGGCGGGCGCGGCCGTGACCTCCTTGGCCGTGTGCCTGCTCCTGGGCCCGCGCCTCATCGCCTCGCTGCGCGAGAAGAAGATCGGCCAGGTCCAGCGCAACGACGGGCCGCAGTCCCACATGTCCAAGCACGGCACGCCCACCATGGGCGGCCTGCTCATCGCGGTCGCCGTATTGGGTTCGACGTGGCTATGGATGCGCCCGGACAACCGCTTCACCTGGCTGCTCTCCGGGGTGACGCTGTGCCTCGGCGCGCTGGGCTTCTGGGACGACTACGCGAAGCTCATCAAGAAGAACCCCAAGGGCGCGCCGTCCAAGGTGAAGTTCCTCATCCAGGTCGTCGTCGGCCTGGCTGTGACCGCCTACCTCGCGGTCTCGCCGCCCAACGGCTCCTTCACGACGGCCCTCAACATCCCCTACGGCAAGGAGCTCTTCGTCGAGGCGGGCGTGCTCTACTTCGTGCTCTCGATCCTCATGGTCGTCGGCGCATCCAACGCCGTGAACCTGACGGACGGCCTCGACGGGCTGG
>CAZTZW010000319.1:0-4028 GCA_964618085.1 uncultured Elusimicrobia bacterium | reverse complement strand
GCGCTCCTCGAGGAAGACCTTCAGATCGGCCGCGGCGATGTCGAGGGAGTTCACGCGCAGGGCCGCGAGCTTGAGCAGGCGCGCGTCCACCCACTCCTCGGAGCGCTCGCCGCTGTAGACCGGGATGAGACCGGCGCCCGTCAGCTCGGCGTCCAGGCCGCGGACGATCAGGCCGCGCACGGTCATACGGGCCGCGCTCAGCTTCACCTTGTCGTAGACGGAGGCCGTCTTGTCCCACTCGCCGAGAGAGACGCGCAGGTCCTGGAGCTCCGCCTTGCCCGCGGTGAAGTACTGGTAGGTCATCTTCTTGCCGGCGAAGGGCTTGGGCAAGGTCGGGCGCTGGCGATACAGGCGCGCGACGGAGCCGTCGGGCAGCGGCCACTCGCGGATCTGCTCGTAGGAGCGGTCGAACCAGCCGCCGGCGGTCTTGACCTGCTTGGCAGCCTCGGGCAGACCGGCGATGACGGTGGGCGAGCCCAGGAAGCCGTCCTTGAGGATGAGGAACTCGGAGAGCTCGCATAGGCGGCTGTTGACGCCGCGCATGCGCAGCTTGTTCAGGCCGAGGCGGCGCTGGGACCAGTGGAAGGTCGGCGCGTTGAAGCGCATGTCGTTGGCCACCAAGGTGATGTTGGAGATGGGGCGGGCGGGGTCGCGCGCGGCGTCGACGGCCTTGAGGATCTCCTCGATGCGCCAATCCTCCTTCTTGGGGGGCGCGTTGACGAAGAAGGGCAGGGACTGGTACGGCAGGGGGATCTCGATGGGGCCGACCCACCCTTTGGTGAAGTTCACGAAGCTGAACAACTGGACGACGGCCACCGCCCAGACCAGCTGGCGCGGGAAGGCCGAGGCGAGCGCCACGGCCAGCGGAGGCAGGCCGGGGAGCAGGAAGCGGAACTGCCGGTTGGGGACGACGGTCCAGAAGACGTAGGACACCAGCGCCCACGCGAGCAGGATGTCGCCGTCCTCGCGGCGGCGGCGGTACTGCGGCACGAGCAGGGCCACCCAGCCGAACAGGGCGAAGAGCGGGCCGAGTTGCTCGAGTGAGACCCGCAGGTAGGTCGCCCAGGCGCCGTCCTTCCAGAACGGGATGGCGAAGTCCGCCGAGGCCTGGACGAGGCGCGAAGGGAGCAGCGCGATGTTGGCGACGTACCACGGCGCCGACAGGGCCGCCGAGAGCGCCGCGGCCGCCAGCACGCGGCCGGGCGTGTAGGAGAGCGCGCGCAGCGCGACCAGGTACGCCGGGATCATGTAGCTGAAGAAGCTCCACTTGTGGAGCATGCCCAGCGCGTGGAGCATGCCGAAGGCGAGGGAGGGCAGCCAGCGGGTGAAGCGCTCGCTCTCGAGCAGGGCCCAGTAGGCCGCCGCGGCGCAGGCCGCCAGCGGCAAGTCGATGAGTTGGGTGGCGGCCATGTCCTGGACGGCGGGAGCGCCCGCGAAGATGATGGTCACGGCCAGCGCGGTGTCGTCGGGGCGGAAGCGCCAGGCGATGAAGAAGACGGAGACGGACAGGATGACGACGTAGAACCAGTTCACCCACAGCGCGGCGTGCGCGGGATCGGACGAGGCGTAGGAGCGCAGCAGCGCCAGGTGATACGCCGGCGGGAACTGGGGCATCCCGGGCTTGGGCGCGAGGAAGAACGCGTCGGATAGGCGGCCCTCGGCCAGGGCCTCCTTGTAGTCGAGGGCGATCTCGAGATGGATGGCCTGGTCCCAGGCCGGGGGCCGCGTGTCGTCCTTGACCTGAGAACGGATGAGCAGGGCCTGGAGGACGAGGAAGACGACCAGACCCAGGAGGCTGAAGACCAGTAGCTTGCGCTCGCGCGCCGCGGACGCCGCTTGGGGGTCTATCATGCGTTGTCGACGGCCGTAAGGATAGTAAATTTTTGTAGAATCCCGCCTTCTATGCAGGCTGTTATCCTTATAGGTGGCATGGGCACGCGGCTTCGGCCGTTCACCTTGCTCACGCCCAAACCCCTCCTGCCCGTCCTCAACCGCCCCTTCCTCGAGTACCAGTTCCGCATCCTGAAGCGCTACGGCATCAAGGAAGTCATCCTGTGCACGTCCTACCGCGCGGAGGTGTTCCGACGCGCGCTGGGCGGCGGCCGCAGCCAGGGCCTGAAGATCACCTACGTACACGAGACGCGGCCCCTCAACACCGGCGGCGCCATCAAGAACGCCGAGCGCCACCTCAAGGGCACGACCCTCATCCTCAACGGCGACGTGCTCAACGCCCTCGACGTGGCCGCCTTCCGCAAGTTCCACGCCGCGCGCAAGGCCGAGATCTCCATCGCCCTGACGCGCGTGAAAGACCCCACCCTCTACGGCCTGGTCATCACCGACGAGAAGGGCTACGTCCGCCGCTTCCTGGAGAAGCCGTCCTGGGACGAGGTGGAGACCAACACGGTCAGCGCCGGCGGCTATTTGTTCGAGCCGAGCGTGCTCAAGCACATCCCGGCGGGCAAGGCGTACTCCCTCGAGCGCGGGCTGTTCCCCGAGCGCCTCCTCGACGGCGGGAAGATCGCGGGCTGGGTGACGCCCGGCTACTGGATCGACATAGGGACCGTGGGCAAGTACCTCCAGGTCCATCTCGATATTCTGGGAGGACGCACCCCCTTCAAACCGGGCAAGAGCGCGCGCATCCTCGCCGGCACCGACGGCGCCGTCGTGGCCGCCGGGCCGGGGACCAAGGTCGCCTCCTTCGCCCGCTTCACGGGCGCCGTCAGCCTGGGAGCGCGCGTGACCATCGGCAAGGGCGCCTCGCTCTCGGACTGCGTCGTGCTCGAAGGCGCGAAGATCGGCGACGGCGCGCGCCTCGACCGCTGCGTCGTGGGCCCGGGCGCTTCGGTGGGCACGCACACCACGCTCGGAGCCGGCGCGGCGCTGGCCGCGGGCTCCTCCCTCGGGGATTACAGCCAGCTATGAGCGTCAAGACCGTCAAGAAGCCTTGGGGTCACGAGCTCATCTTCGCGCGCCACCCGCGCTACGTGGGCAAGATCATCGTCATCGAGAAGGGCCACCGGCTGAGCCTGCAGTACCACCGCCGGAAGCACGAGACCGTGTACGTGCTGGAGGGGCGTCTGCGGCTGACTTTGGGCCGCTCCGCGCGCACGCTCGGCCCCGGCGGCGCCTTCGCGGTGAAGCCCCGCACCATCCACCGATTCGAGGCCCGCACGAGCCGGGTGACTCTCGTCGAAGTGTCCACGCCGGAGCTCAAGGACGTCGTGAGACTGCAGGACGACTACGGACGCACCGGAGGCTGACCATGGACCCCATCAAATTCGGCACGGACGGCTGGCGCGGCATCATCGCCCGCGACTTCACGTTCCAGAACGTGCGGCGCGCGGCGCAGGCCGTCGCGGAGTACGTCAAGGACGAGAACATCAAAGCCGGCCGCAAGAAGTCGCCCCTCTCGGGCCCCATGGTCGTCGGCTACGACAAGCGCTTCCAGAGCGACATGTTCGCCCGCGAGATCGCCAAGGTCCTCGAGGCCAACCAGCTCAACCCCGTGCTGATGGCCGAGGCCATGCCCACGCCCGCGGTCAGCTACATGACCAAGAAGCTCGGCGGCGTCGGTCTCATGGTCACCGCCAGCCACAACCCGCCGTCCTACAACGGCCTGAAGATCAAGATCGACGGCCGCGCCGCGCTCGAGGACGTCACCAAGGGCGTCGAGGGCTGGGTGGACCGCGTGGCGCCCACGCGCGCGCCCGAGATCAAGGTGAAGTCCTTCCGCGACGTCTACCTCAACTACCTCAAGTCGCGCGTCGACACGGGCAAGCTCAAGTCCAAGATCAAGAAGCCCTTCGTCGTGGACTACATGCACGGAGCCGCCTCGGGGCTGATGGCGGAGCTCGTGCCGTCTAAATATCTGGTGGAGATCCGCGGGAAGCACGACCCCCTCTTCGGCGGCGTCCACCCCGAGCCCATCGAGCAGTACCTCGGCGCCCTGCAGAAGGCGGTCAAGGAGAACAAGGCCTTCATCGGCCTCGCGCTCGACGGCGACGCCGACCGCTTCGGCCTGGTCGACG
>CAZTZW010000318.1:0-4049 GCA_964618085.1 uncultured Elusimicrobia bacterium | reverse complement strand
CCCCGGCCGCGGCACGTCCCAAAGGCCCCGCATGGGCCTTCGAAGGTCTCGTCTACGACGTCATCAGCCTCCAGCCCGTGTTCGCCGCGCACCTGCGCTTCGTGGACGCGGCGGGAGAGACCCTCGGTCAGACCACGACCGGAGACGGCGGACGCTACCGCGTCTTCCTGCCGCCGGGGACCGCCGGCTATTCCCTCGTGGTCTCCCACCCCGACTACACCGAGAAGTACATCGACGAGATAGACCCCCCTTTCCGCGAGGTCGACCGCGAGCAGAGGCTCCTCTTGTCCGAGTCGGCCGCGCGCAACCGCCCGTGGGCCGGCGACGTGAAGAAGGCCGTGCGCCGCGACTTCGTGATGATCCCCCGCTCGCCGGACGAGCCGTGACCGCATGAGCGTCGAAGTGACCGTGGGACACGCCGCGCTCTTGGGCGCCGTGCAGGGCGCCACCGAGTTCCTGCCCGTCTCCAGCTCCGCGCACCTCGCGCTGGCGCCCCGCCTTCTGGGCTTCATGGACCCGGGACTCACCTTCGACCTGGCGCTTCACCTGGGCACCTTGCTGTCGTTGGCGGCGGTGTACGGCCGCTACTGGACGGGGCTGCTCGGCGACGCCGCGCGCGACCCGCGCGGACCGCAGGGGCGGCGCCTGCTGCTGCTGGCCGCGGCGACCATGCCCGCGGTCGTCGCCGGCCTGGCGCTCGAGAAGCAGGCCGAGGAGGTCTTCCGCGACCCCCGCCGCATCGGCTGGGCCCTCATCATCTTCAGCTTCGTGATGGCGGCGGCGCAGCGGCTGGGCCGGGGCGAGAAGAAGTGGGAGGAGTCGGGCTGGCGCGTCGTCCTGGCCGTGGGCGCGGCGCAGGCCATCGCGCTGATGCCCGGCGTCTCGCGCTCCGGCGCCACGGTGAGCGCCGGCCTGCTTCTGGGCCTGGCTCCGGCCGCGGCGGCGGAACTGTCCTTCCTTCTCTCCGCGCCCATCATCGCGGGCGCCGCCGCCTTCAAACTGCGCCACCTCGGCGCGGCGGACCTCACGGCGCCCTTCTTCATCGGCATCGCCGTCTCGGCGCTGACGGGGCTGGCCGCCGTGCGCTTCTTCCTGGCCATGCTGCCCAAGAAGGGGCTGACCCCTTTCGTCCTCTACCGGCTGGCGCTGGGCGCGGCGCTGCTGCTGCTCATCTAGCGGAAGCCGGCCGGGATCCGTCGGACCCGGCACAGAAGTGCAGGGGAACGGCCTATAACTTCTAGTCCCAGGAGAACCCGCGCGTCAGCGCGGGCATCGCGGGGAGCCTCACGCGGGGAGGGACCGCGGGAGCCGGAGCGGGCGCCGCGCCGTCCGCGCGGCGCCTGAGCTCCGGCATGCGGGCGTAAGCGTGGTTGCCGGGGCAATCCGTGGACTTGTGGTCGCGGTGGCCTTTGAATTCGACGAGCGGGTCGACGCCGTGACGCAAGGTCACCGAGCGCGCGAGCGCGGCGACGGCGTCGAGCTGGGCGGGCGTCGGGCGGTGGTGGCCCGGCTCGTGGTACTTGCCGAGCAGGCAGATGCCGATGTTCCCCTCGTTGTTGTCGCCGGTGTGGGCGCCCTGCGCGTCCTCGGGGCGGCCCTCGATGATGTTGCCGGCCTCGTCGATGAGGTAGTGGTAGGCGATGTCGATCCACTTCCGCCCGTTCTGGTGGAAGTTCTGGATGAAGCGGACCTCGTCGAGGCTCTGCTGGAGCGTGCTCGTGTAGTTGCCGTCGGTGTGATGGAGCGTGATGCGCCAGACCAGCGGGATGATGGTGTAGGGCTCGGTCGCGGGCTTGGCGTTCCAGCGGGCGCGTCCGAGGACGGCCGGGCGCGGCGCGTCGGGACGCGGCGGGCGCGCCGGCTGGCGGCCCGTCGAAGGGACGACGGGCGTCTCGCCTCCGTCCTCGGCGAGCTCCATGCCGAGGATCTCGACCTCGTGTGACGACGTCACTCCCCGGTCGAAGGCCCAGAGGCGCACGCGGCCGCCGGCCAGGGGCACCTTGGCGCGTCCCCAGAAGCGGCCGTTCGGGAAGCGGTAGACTTCGGCATCCCAGGCGGCCCAACCGTTCTGGAGCTCGCGTCCGACCTGGAAGCGCACGCCGGGGTCCGGGCTGACGCCGTGGAAGAGGATCACGCCGTCGCGGCCGCGGGACGCGACGGGGTCGCTGGCGCCCGAATCGTACAGCGCGCGGCCCGCGGACGCGGGGTCGGGGGCGGCCGTGAAGCGCATCGCGGGTCGGCGATTGAAGGTCACGCGCTCGCCCATGTCCTGGGCGGCGGCGAACGGCGTCAGGCTGAGGACGAGCGCGGCCGCCGCGAGGAGGTCAGCGCGCACAGGCGGCCTCCACGTCGGCGATCTCCTTGGGCACGTCCGTGAGATTCATGGGCGGGCCGTCCTCCGCGACGACGACGTCGTCCTCGATGCGCACGCCGCCGAAGTCGAGGAAGGTCTCGGCCTTGGCGAAGTCCACCGAGCCCTTGTGCTTCTTGCGCAGGACGGGGTCCATGAGGAGGGCCTCGATGAAGTAGACGCCGGGCTCCATGGTGATGACGAAGCCGGGCTCGAGCTTGGCGACGAAGCGCACCGGGACCTTGGTGGGGTTGGGCATCTTGCGGCGCTTGCCCCCGGTGACGTCGTGCACGTCGAGGCCGAGCATGTGGGTGAGGCCGTGCGGGTAGAACAGCCGCACCGCGCCGCCCTCGACCAGGCCGTCGGTCTCGCCCTTGAGAAGGCCCAGGCTCTTGAGGCCCTCGGCGAGCTTGCGCATGGAGATGACGTGCAGGTCCGCCGAGATGACGCCTGGCCGGACGTGGTCGATGCAGGCCTTCTGGGCGTCGAGGACGACCTGGTACACGTCGCGCTGCCGCTGGGTGAACTTGCCGTTGACGGGGAATACGCGCGTGATGTCGGCGGCGTAGCCGCGGCACTCGGCGCCGGCGTCGATGAGCAGGAGGTCGCCGTCCTTGAGCGTCGCGTCGTTGCGCCGGTAATGGAGCACCGCGCCGTTGACCCCGGCCGCGACGATGGAAGGATAGGCCAGGTGCTTCATGCCGGCCTTGAGGCACTCGATCTCGAAGAGGGCCTGTACCTGGTACTCCTTCATGCCCGGGCGCGTCTCGGCCATGACGGCGCGGTGGCCGAGGCCGCTGACCGCGCTGGCGCGCTTCATGAGCTCGAGCTCGCCGGGCGTCTTGCAGGCGCGCAGGTCGTCGAGCGCGTCGCGCAGGAGGGCCTTGGAGACCACTTTCTTGCGGCCGAGGACCTTGGGCAGCTCGTCGGCGTACATGACGCGGTCGACGCCGAAGAGAGTGCGGGCCTCCTCGGGCCCCGGCACGTGGCCTTCCCACACGCGGTGGTGGCTGTCGATGCGCGGCACGAAGAGGACCTCCTTCTTGCCGTCGAGCACGAGGTGGCAGCCGGCCTCCTCGACGCCCGTCAGATAGAGGAAATCCGAGCTCTGCCGGAAGACGTAGTCCACGTCGAAGTTGCGGGGCACGGGCTTGCCGCCGACGAGGTGGACGACGCCCTTGCCCGCCAGTTTCTTCGCCAGCGCCGCGCGCAGCTCCCGGTAGTGGTTCATGCGCCGATTATAGCCAAATCCGCGCGCCGCGCGCGTGTCAGCCTCGTCACGGTTGCCCCGCGGGGGCGTTCCGTGCTAGGATATACGTGAAAGCCGCCGCCCCTCACCTCATACGACAACCCGAGGCGGCTTTCACCGATCTGACAGAGGCGGGCGCCTCGCGGCGCCCGCCTCCTTATTTAGAGTAGGCCCAAAGACGAAAGCCCCCTAGGCCCAAGGGCTCAAAGTGCGCCCGTCCGGCCGTGATATCATGACGTCCATGCTCAGAACCGCCCTCGCCGTCAGCGTCTGCCTCTCGCTCGCCGCGCCCAGCGCCGCGACGGTGCGCGCCCTGCCCGCGCGCGTCTCCGGGACCCCGGGAGCCCTGCCCCTCCCTCCCGCCGGGGCCGCCCGCCTCCTGCCGTCGAACGGCCTGAGCCTCGTCGCGCCCTCTTTGAGCCCGGCGGCGCCGCTCTTCTCGGCGCCCGC
>CAZTZW010000317.1:0-4062 GCA_964618085.1 uncultured Elusimicrobia bacterium | reverse complement strand
CCGGTTTAGGTTCGGGTTGTCGTCGATGAAGCCGCGGACCTGGGTCGTGGTGCGGTCGGTGCGGGACTGGCCGAAGCGGAAGGTGATGGAGAAGCGGGTGGAGGAACCGAGCTCGTGGATGCCCTGGGCGACGTCCAAGCCGAAGGAGCGGAAGTTCAGGCCGAAGCCGAAGTCGGTCTCCTGGATCTTGGGCAGGCCCAGCAGGCCGAACCGGAACGCGAACCAGCGCGCCACCCAGTACTCGCCGCCGAAGCGCATGTCCACGTCGCCGTTGAGCACCTTCTGCGCGTCCGCGGCCAAAGTCAGCCGGTCCTTGAAGAGACGAAGGGAGTTGCCGACCTTGATGGTGACGGGCAGCTTGTCGTCGGTGTCGCCGGTGCGCTGGGCGAAGACGTTGGTGAGGCCGAAGCCCAAGCGGTACGAGTTGCCCATGAACTTCATGGCGCCGATGTCGAGGCTCTTGAAGTTGTCCGAGGAGCCCGCGAGCTTGCGGGTGACCTGCTTGCCGGTCATGCCGAAGTAGACGGTCTCGGTGACGTTCTTACCCCAGGCCAAGGACATCGCCTGCTGCTGGTCGGCGAAGGAGCCGCCCGACTTGATGGAGGACACCTCGCCGGTGTTGGGGTTGAAGGTCGCGTCCACCTGCTCGAAGCCGGTGTTGGCGAGCTGGGTCATGCTGAGGGCGAAGGTGCCGCCGCCCTTGGTCGGGTGGGCGTAGCCCATATAGGTCAGCTTGGTGGACTGGAACAAGGTCGCCTGCATCGTGGTGGCTTCCTTGCGCTGCAGCTGGGCCAGGCCCGCCGGGTTCCAGTAGGCGGCGGAGGCGTCGTCCGAGATGCCGTAGTAGGCGCCGCCCATGGCCAAGGCCCGGCCGCCGACGCCGTAGTTCAGGAATTGGCCCGCCTGGCCGCCCGACTGGGAGAAAGCGGGTATAGAGATAGCCAGGAGCACCGCGGCAAAAGCGGTGCGGCCCGCGGACGCGGGCGCGATACGAACGGGGGCGATGCCCCCCTTCATCCAATGGGCCATTTCTATTCGGTAGCCTGACGCTCCCGCCAGACGGGAGTCATGGCTTTGCGCCCCGGACTTGCGCCCGGTTTGCCGTTATCGCCCGTCCGCGACGACGACCTCGGTCCGGCCCATGGATCTCCAACCCCCCGATCCAAAATACGGCCCGAGACGACGCGGAAAGGATGCTACCTCCCCAGTATAACGGAATTGTTTCCCCCGTCAAGACCCACGAACCTTAACAAAGGGGTCTAACAAAGGGGTCAGACCCCTTGTTAAGTTTCCCTGGTATAACAAATGGAAGTGTCGAACGTTGAAAGTCGGCCCGTCACGGGGGGCCTTTCCCTAAAACACATCGATCCGGCTACTAGGCCTGGACAACGCATATCGGTCCTGTTAAACTCGTCGAGTCGTGGACCCGAACGAGCTCGACGAAGCCGCCCGACGGAAAAAGACCCTCCTCCTCATGGCCGGGGGAGCGGCTTCTCTGATCATCCCCCTGCTGGGCGTGCTCTATATACGCTGGAACGAGACCCGAACCGCGCCTCGCCAGGCCGACGCCCAAGGAGTCTTTCAGCAGCGCGAGGGCGAGAGGCGCATCACTCCGCCGGCGGCCCCCGCCATGGCCGCGGCCGTCGCGGTCGGCGTGCCCGCGCAGTCCCCTTCCGCTCCTCCGACTTCCATGATGCCGACATCATCGCCTCTTCCGGGCTCGAAGTCCGCCGAGGGTAGCGGCTCCCTAGGGTTCATCAAGCCCAGCGACGACTACTACAACAAGCCCGCGGAGACGCCCGCGCCCGTGGAGAAGAAGGAAGAGGCCAAGCCCGCCGCCGCGGCTCCCGAGGAGCCGAAGCCCGAGCCCAAGACGGCGAAGAAGACCAAACCCGCCAAGAAGTCCTTCGCCATGCCCAAGCTCAACACCACCAAGGGCTTCACCAGCTTCAAGCGCAACGCCCCCGGCGCCCAGGCCGCCGCGGACGAGGGCGGCGGGGACATGGCCGACATGCTCAAGAACCTCCCCCCAGGCGCCGAAAACGACCCCCGCCTCCAAGAGTACCTGCGCAAGCAGGGAAAGTAGCCAACAAAAGGGTCTAACAAATAACAAAGGGATCAGACCCCTTGTTAAGTTTCTCCTTGAACACGATGACGTGATGGAACTTTCGGACGGGCTCGATCGTATGGAATATGATGCCCCGCCAACCGAGGATCCACCACCCCCTGGCCGTATACCATGTGATGTCCCGCGGCGTAGACCGTCGCGACATCTTCCATGACGACGCGGACCGACGCGTCTTTCTAGGGGAACTCCGCGCGGCGTTCAAAGAACACGGCACGAAGCTCTTCGTGTATTGCCTGATGAGCAACCACTACCACCTAGTGGCGTCGGTGACGGCGACTCCGTTGGGCATCCCGATGCAACAGGCGCTTTCTCGCTACTCGACTCGATACAACAAGGCTCATCAACGTATGGGGCATCTCTTCGAAGCCCGGTATCTGGCGATCGCGTGCGAAAGTGAGGCATATCTCATACGTCTCGCGGCGTACATCCACCTGAACCCCGTGCGAGCGGGAATATGCCGTTCACCGGAGGAGTGGGCATGGTCGAGCCATGCGGAGCTCATCAGCGGCGTCGGGGACATGCTCGACCTACCCGCCCTGAGCGAAGCAACGGGCATGTCCGGAGCCGATCTCAAGGCCAGCTATCTCGAGCGTGTCGAGGAACTGATGCGGCCACTGCCCAAGGAGGCCTCCTTGTCGGAACTTGTGACGCACGCGACGCTGCGGACGGGCGTCACGCCCGAGAATCTCAGGGCCGGGCGGCACGGAGACGCCTACACCCGGGCGAAACTGACGCTCCTCACGCTATGCGAGAAGGCCGGCTATAGCGATGCCGAACTGGCGCGCGAACTGAACTGCTCTCAGGCGGCGCTGAACCAGCTGCGCCGACGAAAACTTAACAAGGGGTCTGACCCCTTTGTTAAGCCGCGAGAGGCTTTCGCGACCTGAGGACGGTCTCGCCGATCTCGGAGAGGTCGTCGTCGACGATGATGCCGGCGTCGCGCATGGCCTTCACCTTGGAGGCGTGGGTGCCCGCGCCGCCCTCGACGATGGCGCCGGCGTGGCCCATGCGGCGGCCTTCGGGAGCGGCCTTGCCGGCGATGAAGCCGAACACGGGCTTGGACATCTTCTCTTTGAAGAACTTCGCGCCCTCTTCCTCGCCGGTGCCGCCGATCTCGCCGATCATGACCACGCAGTCGGTGTCGGGGTCCTCCTCGAACTTCGCGAGGATGTCGGCGTGGCTGGAGCCGTTGATGGGGTCGCCGCCGATGCCGACGACGGTGGACTGGCCGAGGCCGCGCTTGGTGAGCTGGTCGACGGCCTCGTAGGTGAGCGTGCCGGAGCGCGAGACGACGCCCACGCGGCCGGGCTTATGGATGAAGCCGGGCATGATGCCGGCCTTGCACTGGCCGGGCGTGATGACGCCGGGGCAGTTGGGGCCGATCAAGGTGATCTCGCGGCCGGAGGCCGTGAGCTGGTTGATGTAGCGCTTCACGCGCGCCATGTCCAGGACGGGGATGCCCTCGGTGATGCAGAGGACGGTGGAGCAGCCGCCGTCGACGGCCTCGAGGATGGCGTCGGCCGCGAAGGGCGCGGGCACGAAGATGAGCGAGACGAAGGCGCCGGTGGAGCGAACCGCGTCGTGGACCGTGTTGAAGACGGGCCGGTCGAGATGGGTCTGGCCGCCGCGGCCCGGGGTCACGCCCGCCACGATCTGCGTGCCGTAATCGATGCACTGCTTGGCGTGGAAGCTCCCCTGGGAGCCGGTGAAGCCCTGCACGAGGATCTTCGAGTCCTTGTCGAGGATGATCGCCATGTTATTTCGCCGCCTCCACCGCTTTCTGCGCCGCGTCCCACAGCTCGTCGGCCGTGATGATGGGCAGGCCGGAGTCCGCCAGGATCTTGCGGCCCGCCTCGACGTTGGTGCCCTGCAGGCGCACCACGAGCGGGACCTTGAGCTTGACCTTCTTGAGCGCGCCGACGACGCCGGCCGCG
>CAZTZW010000316.1:2740-4070 GCA_964618085.1 uncultured Elusimicrobia bacterium | reverse complement strand
CTTGGCCAACGCGATGCTCGCCCAGGCCGTCGGCCTGCGCGTCATCCCGGTCATCAACAAGATCGACCTGCCCTCCGCCGACGTCGAGGGCGTCACCGAGCAGATCTTCGACACGCTCAAGATCATCGAGGACCCGGTGCTCATCTCGGCCAAGAGCGGCATCGGCATCCCCGAGACGCTCGACGCCATCGTCCGCGAGATCCCGGCGCCGTCGGGCAAGGTGGACGCGCCGCTGGCGGCGCTCATCTTCGACTCCAGCTACTCCACCTTCCGCGGGGTCATCCTCCTGCTGCGCGTCGTCAACGGCACCATCAAGAAGGGCATGAAGGTGCGCTTCTTCTCGACCGGCACCGAGGCCGTCGTCGAGGAGGTCGGGTTCCTCAAGCCCAAGCAGGTCCCCGCCGCGCAGCTCTCCGCGGGAGAGGCCGGCTACCTCATCTGCGGCATCAAGGACATCCACACCGTGCGCGTCGGCGACACCGTCATGGAGTCGCAGCGCCAGCTGACGGAGGCGCTGCCGGGCTACAAGGAAGCCAAGCCCGTCGTCTTCGCCGGCATATTCCCCATCGACCAGTCCGAGTACACGGCGCTCAAGTACGCGCTCGACAAGCTGAACCTCGAGGACTCCTCGTTCAACTTCACGGCCGAGAGCTCCATCGCCCTGGGTTTCGGCTACCGCCTCGGCTTCCTCGGCCTGCTCCACATGGACATCGTCAAGGAGCGACTGACGCGCGAGTTCGACCTCGACCTCATCGTCACCGCGCCCAACGTGGTGTACCGCCTCCAGACCTACGACGACAAGTGGGCCGTCATCGACAATCCCGCCAAGTTCCCCTACCACGGCGAGGTCAAGAAGATCGAGGAGCCTTACGTCCTGCTGACCATCGTGCTCCCCATCGAGCACCAGGAACCCGTCCTCACCCTCATCAAGGAGCGGCGCGGCGTGTACGTGGGCATCGAGTACCTCTCGCCCACGCGCATGCTCATCAAGTACGAGCTGCCTCTGGCCGAGATGGTCGTCAACTTCTACGACCGCCTGAAGTCGGTCTCCAAGGGCTACGCGACCCTCGACTACGCTCCCATCGGCTATCGCGAGTCGGAGATGGTGAAGCTCGAGGTGCTCATCCACAACGAGCCCGTCGACGCGC
The DNA here is from genome assembly GCA_964618085.1 of uncultured Elusimicrobia bacterium. Taxonomy (GTDB): domain Bacteria; phylum Elusimicrobiota; class Elusimicrobia; order UBA1565; family UBA9628; genus GWA2-66-18. The sequence goes on along the minus strand of CAZTZW010000316.1, from coordinate 2,922 downwards.
TCAGCCAGATCGTCCACAAGGACAAGGCCTACGAGATCGGCCGCAAGCTCTGCGAGAAGCTCAAGGAGCTCATCGACCGCCAGAACTTCGAGGTGGCCATCCAGGCCCGCGTCGGCGGCAAGATCATCGCTCGCGAGACGCTCGGCGCCAAGCGCAAGGACGTCATCGCCAAGTGCTACGGC
>CAZTZW010000316.1:0-2730 GCA_964618085.1 uncultured Elusimicrobia bacterium | reverse complement strand
GAAGCGCGCCAAGATGATCGGCACCGTCGAGGTGCCGCAAGAGGCGTTCCTGGCCGCCCTGAAGATCGACGAGGAATAGCGACATGGAAGAGAGACTGTTGTTCGTCGGACTCGCGATGGGCGCCTACATGTGGTACGCGCGCCGCCTCCAGAACGACGGCGGCCCCAAGACCGCCATGCACTCGGCGGTCCTCCACGGCCTCTTCTACTTCGTCGCCGGCTTCTCCGCCTCGATGGTGCTGGCGATGTCCTTCGAGAGCCGGGCCCGGTTCATCTCGATCGCGGCGCACGTGGTGTCGACGTCCGAGCTTTATCCGAGTCTCGCCGTCGGCCTGGTGGCCGGCGGCATCGGCTTCTGGCGCGCCTGGAGCAAGGGCGAGAGCGTGGAGAGCCGCCGCTACTTCATCGGCGAGGACATCGAGTGGGCCGACACGGTCTTCTCGGCGACCTTGCTCGCCTGGGTGCTGATGTCTTTCGTGCTCCAGGCGTTCAAGATCCCGTCGAGCTCGATGGAGAAGACCCTCCTCATCGGCGACCACTTGTTCGTGAACAAGTTCCTCTACGGTCTGCGCGTACCCTTTTCCGGCAAGCGCATCATCCCCTTCAAGCCCGTGAGCCGCGGCGACGTCGTCGTCTTCCGCTTCCCCGTGGACGACCCGCGCGAGCTGCACTGCGGCTCGCTCCAGTACGGAAAGGATTTCATCAAACGCGTCATCGCCGTGCCCGGCGACAAGGTCCAGGTCCTGGAAGGACGAGTCTACCTCGACGACAAGCCCCTGACCGACGAGCCTTACGCCCAGTGGACCGCGCAGTACCGCGAGCCCGAGGCGGTGCGCGCCAAGGAGCTCGCGAAGGAACGCTACCAGGACCTGTGGCAGAACCATAAGCTGGACATGGAGCTGCAGGACGTGATGAAGGACCATTTCGGACCGGTCATCGTTCCGCCCAAGGCCTACTTCGTGATGGGCGACAACCGCGACGCCTCCTGCGACTCCCGCTACTGGGGTCCCGTCGAGGAGCGCTACATCAAGGGCAAGGCGTGGTTCATGTACTGGCCGCCCTCCCGGATGCAGGGCGTCCGCTAGCGGCGCGAGCCGACGAGCTTCTCGGCGATGAAGGCCGGCCCCACCAAGACGTGCAGGAGCTTGTCGAACAGGGCCGGACAGTTCCTCTCGTGCACGCGGTGGCCGTAGAACTGCGCCGCCCAGCCCAGCACGAACGCGGTCCAGGGGACCCACGCCGCGACGACGGGCCCCAGCGCGGCGCAGGCGGCGACGAACCCCGTCATGACCAGGCCCACTCGCCGGTCCCAGGCGAAATACAAGGGCAGGATCAGGGCCGCCAGCGGGAAGGCCGAGCCGACCTGACTCCAGACCACGACTGAGAAGACGATGAGCGGGATGCCCACCGCGTGCCAGCGGCGGTTGCCGGGAGAGCGGTGATAGTAGGCGTATTCGGCGGACAACGCGTCGTAGTCGAGCAAGCGGCTCATAGGCCGACCACCCCGGCCTCGATGAAGAGGGGGCGGCGTTTGACCTCGTCGTAGATGCGGGCGAGATACTCGCCGATGATGCCCAAGGTCAGCAAGGTGGTTCCTCCGATGAGAGTCATGGTCGCGATGGTGGACGTCCAGCCGATGATGGGCTTGTCGGTGAACAGCTTCTCGTAGACGACCTTGGCGCCGTACACGAAGGACAGGCCCGACAGGACGACGCCGAGGACCGTGGCCAGGCGCAGCGGGACCGCCGAGAAGGCGAACAGCGCGTCGAAGGCGTAGCCGCTGAGAGCGCCTAGGCCCTGCTTGGGGACCGAGGAGAGGCGCGGCGCCCGCTCGTAGGGGACCGCGGCCGAGGGGAACCCGATCCAGGCGCGCAGGCCGGGGAGATAGCGGTGGCGCTCGGGCAAGGCCCGCAGCGCGTCGGCGGCTGCCCGGTCGAGCAGGCAGAAGACCCCGGAGTCGAGCGGGATGGCCGTGTCCGCGAGCAGAGCGGTCATGCGGTAGAAGAGCCAGGTGACGGCGCGGCGCGGTCCGCTCTCGGCGCGGCCGGTCCGCTCGGCATAGACCACCTTCGCGCCGCCCTTCCAGGTCTCCAGGAGGCGGGGGATCAGTTCGGGCGGGTCTTGGCCGTCGCCGTCCATGAGCACGACCGCGTCGCCGCTCGCGCGCGCCAGGCCCGCCATGACCGCGGCCCCGTGACCGAAGCGGCGCGACAACAGCACGGCCTTGAAGCGGGCGTCCTCCTTATTAAAGGAGCGGAGCAGGGACACGGTCCCATCGGTGGAGCCGTCGTCGACGAACACGACCTCGGCATCGGCGGGCAGTACGGCGGTCAGGCGGCGGCGGAGCTCGGGCAGGCAGTCCTTCTCGTCGAGCACCGGCACGACGACAGAGAGCTTCACGCCGCGGCCCCGTAGCCGTTAGGGTTCTTCATCTGCCAGCGATAGTGGTCGCGGCACATGGCGTCCAAGTCGCGCTCCGCCGACCAGCCGAGCTTCTTCTTGGCGAGCGAGACGTCGCCCCAGATGGCGGGCGCGTCGCCTTCGCGGCGCGGGCCCATGACCCAGGGGATGCGCTTGCCCGCCGCTTTGGACGCGGCGGCGACGACCTCGAGCACGGAATGGGCGCGGCCCGTGCCGAGGTTGACGGCCTGCGCGCCCTTGAAGTCGTCGAGTCGCGCCAGCGCGGCGAGGTGGCCCTCGGCGAGGTCCATGACGTGGATGTAGTCGCGC
>CAZTZW010000315.1:0-4071 GCA_964618085.1 uncultured Elusimicrobia bacterium | reverse complement strand
GGGCCAGCCGCTCGGCCTCGGCCCTCGCGCGCTCGGCGTCCGCCGCCGCGGTCGGGCTGAGCGCGATCGGAGCGGCGCCGTCGAGCGCGCGCACGGCCGCCACGTGGGCCGCCAGCTCGCGGCCGATGAGGCCGTAGCGGATGCCCGCGGTGGTGGTGAAGCGCAGCTTCAAGGCCCGGGTCTGCCCCGAGAGAGCGGCGATGCGCCGCTTGCGGCCGTCGGAATCGGGCAAAGCGGCGACCAAGGCGTCCAACTGCGCCTTCAGGGCGTCCATGCGTCCTTCCAGTTCCGCGTCGTAGCTCACCCGGCCCGCGATGTAGCCCTCCGAGCGCCCGGACAGGTCCTTGAGCACGGCTTCCAGGGCGTCCGGGAGCGCGGCGGAGGCTCCGGCGGCGAGGGCGAGCAGCGCGACGGCGAGGAGGCGTCTCATGTCCCCAGTGTGCACCTTTGGGGGAAGTTTGTCGAAGGCCGTTAGACCTATTTACGGTAAATTCCGGGTTAAAGCCCGGAGGGTCAGTCGGCGTCGACGCCGCGCTGGGGGCAGTCCTTGCGCAGGGAGCAGGCCCCGCAGGCCGGGTTGAGAGCCTTGCACACCCGGCGCCCGTGCCAGATGACCGCGTGGGACCAGAACTTCCAGTCCTGGCGCGCCACGCAGGCGTTGAGGTCCTTCTCGACCTTGACCGGGTCCTCCTCGTCGGTCAGTCCGAAGCGGTAGGCCAGGCGCTTCATGTGGGTGTCGACGACCACCCCGTCCTGCTTCCCGTATATCTCGCCCAGCACCACGTTGGCGGTCTTGCGGGCCACTCCGCGCAGGGTCAGCAGGGCCTCCATCGAGTCGGGCACCTTGCCGCCGTGCTCGTCGCGGATGAGGCGGGCGGTCGTCATGATGGACAGGGCCTTGGTGCGGTAGAAGCCGCAGGAGCGGATGAGGGCCTCCAGCTCCGCGGGCCGGGCGCGCGCGTAGTCGTCGGCGGTCTTATAGCGCTTGAACAGCGCCTTCGTGGTCTTGTTGACGCGCACGTCGGTGCATTGCGCCGAGAGGATGACGGCGACGAGCAGCTCGAGGGGCGTCCCGTAATCGAGCTCGCAGTGCGCGTCCGGGTAGAGCTTGCGCAGGCCTTTGACGAGGGCCTTCGCCCGCTCGGTCTTGACGCTCACTTCTTCTCGATGGGGTAGTAGTACACGCCCATGTTCACGGGGTTGTCCGTGAAGCCTTTCACCCACTCGCGCACGGCGTAGACGCCGGCCGGGTGGACGGTGAACACGGCGGGGGCCAGGTCGTGGCCGCGAGCCAGTATCTTCTTATAAGCGGCGGCGCGCTTGACGGGCGAGGCCTCGGCCACCGCCTTCTCCACCATGGCGTCGAGATCGGCGTCGCGGAAGCCCTGCGCCGAGGGGTAGCGGCCCTGCGAGTGGTAGAAGGCGTAGATGAAGTTGTGGGCGTCGGGATAGTCGGCGATCCAGCCCCGCGCGAACAACGGCATCAGGCGCCGCTGGCCCTTGTCCACGAAGTTCGCCCAATCCACGCCGCGCAGGTCGATGCGGAACCTGGGATTGAGCTTCTCCACGCCCTTCTTGAGTATCTGCGCCGCGGCCTCGCGCGTCTCGCCGCCGGTGTTGTAAGTGAGCGTGAACCTGAAGCCCTTCTCCCACACGCGGCCGCCGTGCGCCTTGCGCAGGTGGGCCTCGGCCTTCTTGAGATCGTAGGAGTAGCGCGGCTGCGCCGCGTCGTGCCCCGGGATGCCCGGCGGGATGGGGCCCAGCGCGCGCGCGGCCGTGCCCTTGAAGGTGTCCTTCAGGATGGCGTCGTACTCGAAGGCGTAGGAGAACCCCTTGCGCACGTCGGCGTCGGCGAAGAAATCCGGCGGTACGCCCTCTCCGTCGAGCTTCCCCGACCCGATGTCGGGGTTGGCGACAGGGTTGACGGCGACGGTGAAGAACAGCGCCGGGTCGGTCTGGAGCCGGCGCAGTCCGTCGAGGACCTTCACCCCGGGCACGCCCTGGAGCTGGGACACGTAGGGACGCGGCGTCTCGATGAGGTCGGCGTCGCCCGCCTGGAGCATGAGCTTGCGGGTGTTGAGCTCGGGCACGGACTTGATGAGCACGCGTTTGAGCTTGGCGGGGCCGCGCCAGTAGCCGTCATGGCGCGCGAGCAGGACGAAGCGCGCCGTCTTATCCCAGCGCTCGAGCTTGAACGGGCCGGCGCCGTTCATGTTCTGGTAAAGGAAGGACTTCTCCTTGGGCGGGTCGTTGTACGCCTTCCACGTCGCCTCGGTCCCGTCCCACTCGCCGTGGGACACGGCCCAGGCCTTGGGCACGACGTAGGACCAGCGCGCCATGATGGACAGGAACGGGCCGAAGGGACGGGGCAAGGTGACCACGAGGTCGCGCCCTTCGACGCGCACGGCCTTCTCCAGGGCGGCGTAGTCGAGCGTGATGGTCCCCGAGGAGTTGCGAGTGCCCGGCACGCCCGCGATGGGCTCGAGCAGCAGGGCCGACGGACCGCCGGCGCGGTCGGTGAGCATGAAGCGCAGCAGGGAGTAACGGGCGTCCTCGGGCGTCACCTCGGTCCCATCGTGGAACTTGACGCCCTTGCGGATGGGGAAGCGGTAAGTGCGGCCGTCCTTGGAGACGAGGCCGTTGGCCAGACTCGGGACCTGGGCGGCGATGCGCGGCTCGAACTCGGAGAGCGAGGAGCCCTTGAAGGCGACGAGGGTCTCGTAGACGTTCTGGATGAGCGACTGGGAGGACCCGTCGTACGGGAACGCCGGGTCGAGGCTGCCCACCTCCCCCACCTCGAGCACGGTGAACATATCCGGGTTCTTGACCGGCTGGGCGGCGGCGACGGTCGAGGCGAGCAGGAGGGCGGTGAGCATGCCGCCAAGATAGCGTTTCACGCGTGGGGTGTAAAGCCGCGAGCGGCCTTCCGAACGGACTGCGTCCGGCTGTCTAATATATTAGACAGTTGACGGGAACCACCGCAGGGCCGGCGAGCGCCCCTCCGGAGAGGGCGCGCCCGCCGCGCCGCCGGAAAGACCACGAGAGGGAAGTCACATCATTTACAGGAGGCCCCCCGCCGCGCCAAGATTGACCTAGGTCAACTAACGGCCCGAAAACCCGTGATAGAATCGCCGTAGACGCGACCCTTATTAAGGAGCGACCATGGACGCTAAAGCCTCCTGTTCGACATCGTGCTGCGGACGCCTGCTCGAGTTCATCGACTCGTCCATCGGTAAGAAGATCACCGTCGCCCTGGCGGGCCTCCTGCTCGTCGGCTTCCTGGTCACTCATTTGGCCGGCAACCTGCTGCTGTTCGTCGGCGGCGACGTCTTCAACAAGTACGCGGAGGCCCTGGAGCACAACCCCCTCCTCCCCGTCGCGGAGCTCGGCCTCGTCGCGCTCTTCCTCCTCCACATCGTCCAGTCGGCGCGCGCCACGCTCGCCAACCGCGCCGCCCGTCCCGAGGGCTACCAGGCCTACAAGGGCAAGGGCGCGCGCACGCCGGGCTCGCGCAGCATGGCGGTCACGGGCACCGTCATCCTGGTCTTCGTCATCCTCCACGTCGCGACCATGAAGTACAAGGCCGGCGGCGCCAAGGGCGCGGACCTGTACCAGCACGTCGTGAACTGGTTCGCCAACCCCTGGTACGCGGGCTTCTACGTGCTGGCGGTGCTCGGCGTGGGCCTGCACCTCTCGCACGGCCTCCAGAGCTCCCTGCAGACGTTCGGCGTGAGCCACCCCCGCTACAGCCCCCTCCTCAAGAAGGCGGGGCTCGGACTGGCCGCCCTCATCACGCTCGGCTTCGCCAGCATGCCGCTGTACTTCGGATTCCTCAAGAACTGCCTGTCGTGCACGGGAGCCAACTGATGAAGCTCGACTCGAAGGTCCCCACCGGTCCCATCGAGAAGTCCTGGGACAAGCACCGCTTCGACCTGAAGCTGGTCAACCCGGCCAACAAGCGCAAATTCAAGGTCCTCGTCGTGGGCACCGGCCTGGCCGGCTCCTCGGCCGCGGCCACGCTCGCCGAGCTCGGCTACCAGGTCGAGGCCTTCTGCGTGCAGGACTCCCCCC
>CAZTZW010000314.1:0-4089 GCA_964618085.1 uncultured Elusimicrobia bacterium | reverse complement strand
GGCGCGCGCGGGGCCGACGGCGTGCGCCGGGCCCTGCGGGCCGCGGCCAAGCCCGTGCGGGACCTCCGGCCGTTCGAGCAGGGCGCCGGCGTCGTGGACGCCGCCCTGCTGGTCCGTTAGGCCTATGCGCGAGGCCCACGCTCTTAGACCGGAGGGCCTAGGGAGTAGGCCCTTAGACCTATACGCTTCTGGGCCCATTGCCCCATGGCTGATATAGGCCTTTCAGTTAAAACTGGGTAAGCAGCATGCCGCACCAAGGGGGAGCAAGAGAATGAAGACGATGATCGCGCTGGTCGCCGCGGCCTTCCTGGCCGTCGATGCCCAGGCCAACACGACGTGCCAGCAGACGGCCGGTCCCAACCAGAAGTGGATCGTGACGTTCCAGCCCAAGACCAAGCGCCCCGGCCGCGACCGCGCGCTGTCGGCGATGTCCGTCTCGGCGGTCAAGCACGTGGCCACGGACGGCAACTCGGACTTCGAGTTCTCCGCCGCCATCGTGGAGCTGCCCAAGGGCGTCGACCTCGCCCGGCCTTCCGCTCAGTCCGAGGCGACCGGCAGCGTCGTCGCCGTCGAGAAGGACTGCCGCTTGAAGTGGGTGGAGTCGGCCGCCATCTCCTTCCAGGCCTCCCCGATGCCCTCGATGGCCTCCATGATGGAGAAGGTCGGTCACTTCACCCCGTCCGCCCCGGCCCAACTGGGCCGCAAGGCCGTCGGCGTCGGCGCCTTGGCCGTCCGCCCCGAGCTGACCTGGGGCGTGCAGCGCGTGCGCGCTCCCGCCGCCTGGCAGAACACCGAGGGCCGCGGCGTGCGCGTCGCGGTCATCGACACGGGCATCGACACCGGTCACCCCGACCTCGTCGGGCAGGTGGACGGCGGCTACTCGGCCATCACCAAGAGCGAGGCGTCCGACGCCTATCAGGACGACAACGGCCACGGCACCCACGTCGCCGGCACCATCGCCGGCAAGAAGGACGACAAGGGCGTGGTCGGCGTGGCGCCCCAGGCCCGTCTCTACGCGGTGAAGGTCCTCGACGCCGACGGCTCCGGCAACCTGTCGGACGTCATCGACGGCATCGTCTGGGCCGCCTCCAACGACATGCAGGTCGCCAACATGAGCCTCGGCGCTCCGTTCGGTTCCGAGACCATGCAGCGCGCCCTGCGCTTCGCCAAGGGCCGCGGCACCATCGTGGTCGCGGCGGCGGGCAACTCGTCGGGCGGCCCCGTGGGCTACCCCGGCGCCTACCCCGAGACCATCGCCGTGGCGTCGGCGGACGAGCATGACAAGTTCTCGTCCTTCTCCAGCAAGGGCCCCGAGGTGGACTTCATCGCCCCGGGCTCGGACGTCGTCTCCGCCAAGATGGGCGGCGGCCTGATCTCCTACTCCGGCACGTCCATGGCCGCCCCGCACGTCGCGGGCCTGGTGGCCATGTCCGTGGCGCAGGGGTGGACCGGGCTGTCCGGCCCCGACGGCGTGATGGCCCAACTCAAGAAGGCCGCCAAGCCCCTGCCCGATCTTCCCGTCGAGGAGCAGGGCATGGGCATGATCGACGCCGGCAGGCTGACCCGCTAGCGACGAGCCGTTCTCGAAAGGCCCCGGCCGATCCCCCTCGGCCGGGGCCGCTTTTTGTTAACTTAGGGGCCAGGCACCGAGTTAACTTTTCAAAATGTTAAGTCGGTGCCTGGCCCCTATGTTAACTTTCATCGTCAATCCGGCGGCGGGACATGGGCGGGCGGGCGCGCGGTGGCGCGCGGCCTACGAGCTTGTGTCGCGTTCCGAGCACGAGGTGCTCCTCACCGAGCGTCCCGGGCACGGGCGCGAGCTGGCCCGGCGGGCCGTCGAGAGGGGGGCCGGACTCGTGGTGGCCGTGGGCGGGGACGGGAGTCTGGGCGAGGTCGTCGACGGCTTCCTGTCGGTCCCTGAGAAAGACCGGGCCGGAGCGGCCGTGGCCACGTTCCCGTGCGGCTCGGGCTGCGACTTCGCGGCGCATATGAAGATCCCTCGCGACCCGGCGGCCTGGGCCGCTGCCTTCGAGCGCGGGACCGTGCGCCGGCTGGACGCCGCGTCGGCGGTCTTCCAAGGGCGCACGCGCCGTTTCCTTAATGTCGCCGCCGCGGGCCTTCCCGGGGACGTGGCCGTGACCGTGGCGCGCCGGGGCAAGTTCCTGGGCGGCACGCTCACCTACCTGCTCGAGGGCGCCTTGGCCGCGGCGACCGCGGTGCCGCGCCGCCTGCGCCTGGTCGTCGACGGGAAGGAAGAGGAGGGGGACTATCACCTCTTCGCCGCGGCGAACACGAGCACCTTCGGCGGCGGCATGCGCTTGGCGCCGGACGCCGACGCTCAGGACGGCCTGCTCGACGTGCTCACCATCGCGGGCATCTCGCGGGCGGCCTTGCTCGCTTTGCTGCCGCGCGCCTACTCAGGCGGCCATCTGGGGCATCCCGGTGTGAAGCTCCGCAAGGCGCGGCGCGTCGAGATCGTGGGCCCGGCGGGGATGCCTTTGAACCTGGACGGGGACGCGGAGGGCGAGTCGCCCGCGGTCTTCGAGGCGCTGCCCGGCATCCTGCCCTTCAGGTCGTAGAGGCTCGAAGTAACATCGGTGCCTGACCCCGATGTTACTTCGGGAGGTCGGCGGGCTTGGAGTCGTAGGCGCCGTCGAGGGCGATCATGAACTCGGCGCCGCCCCAGCCCTCGGTCGCCAGCGAGAAGGCCGTGCCCGCGGGGATGAGGACGTAATCGCCGGCCTTGAGGGACTCTGCCCGGGTCCCGAAGTCGAGCTTGATGCGGCCCTTCACGACGTAGAAGGTCTCGTGGCGGGAGTGAGCGTGGGCGGGGATGAAGTAGTTCTTGGGCACGCGCACCAAGGCCTGGACGCCGTGCGTGACGGGGTCTTCCCACATGAGGTGGTACTCCGCGCCGGGAGGCAGGGAGCCCGAGGCCGCGAAGCGCTGCTCGGAGACGCGCCGGACGGCGGGTCCGGCGACGTCCGCGGTCGCGGCGTAGGCCGCGAGGAGGGCGTGGACGGCGACGGCGGCGAGGACGAGGGCGCGTCGCATGAAAGTGGTGGCGGGGGCCAGGATCGAACTGGCGACACCCGGTTTTTCAGACCGGTGCTCTACCACTGAGCTACCCCACCGAGGGCGTCATCATATCAAATCGCTTGACGGGCGTGAAGCTCTCGTGATATTATTGAGACTCGATTTCAATAAGGACCCGACGCAACACGGCGAGCCGCGCGGCTCGCCAAAATTTTGGGAACCGATTGAAAATGAGTCTCAATAAGAGAGAGACGAAGGCCGGAGAGGCCGAGAAGGACGACGTACACGGCGGCCGGTGTCCATGCGGGCACTTGTTGTTCGTGAAAGTGAAGGGCGGCATCGAGATCAAGTGCCGCCACTGCAAGAGAGTTCATCTGATCAAGTTGTAGCGGGACGCGAAGAGGCCGGAGGCCGGAGACCCCTGAGGTCCGGAGCCCGGAGCCCGACGAAGATGTCGGGCTTTTTTATTTTCCGGGGAGGCCTCATGGAAAAGACCTTGGCGGAGCGCGCGGACGGCGGCGAGGGGAAGGTGACCACGTGCGGGTCGTGCGACCGCGTCCACCTGCGCTGGGACTCCGTGACGGTCGCGCTGGGCCGCGAGCGCTTCCTGGAGCTGGCCCGCGTGCTCTCGACCGCGGCCGCGGCCATCGCGGCGTCCGAGGCGGCCCCGGCCCGGGAGGCCGGCGAGAGGTCCGCGTGGACGCACTGAGCCCGGCGGACCGCGAGGTGGTGGACCGGCTGTTCAACGCGGCCTGGCGCGAGGGCTTCGCCGACGAGCGGCGTCTGAGCCCCAGCCTGGGCGGCGAAGGTCCGTGGGCGAGGGTGCGCCTGCCCGGCGGCGCGGAACTCGTGTGCGGCGCGGCGTCGGTGGGGGCGCTCGACTGGGTGAAGACGCGCGCTCCTTATTATGTGCGCCCCGCGGCCGCGGCCGAGCTCGAGCCGGTGACCTCGGCCTCCCAGGTCGCTCAGTTGTGGGACGACGGCACGCCCGGCTCGGTCCGCTTCATCGAAGAGGTCGAGCAGAGCGCGCGCAACATGCGGGGCTTCCTCGCG
>CAZTZW010000313.1:0-4128 GCA_964618085.1 uncultured Elusimicrobia bacterium | reverse complement strand
CCATCGAGCGCTTCTTCGGCATCCTCGTCGAGCACTACGCGGGCGTGTTCCCGCTGTGGCTGGCGCCGGTGCAGGTGAAGGTCCTGGCGCTCACCGAGGACCAGAACGCCGCCGCCGAGGCCCTCAAGGCCCAGCTCGAGGCCGCCGGCCTGCGCGCCGAGGTCGACCTGCGCTTCGAGCGCATCGGCCACAAGATCCGCGAGGCCACGCTCGAGAAGATCCCCTACATGGCCATCCTCGGCCCCAACGACGTCGCGGCGGGCAAAGTCTCGGTGCGCCTGCGCGACGGACGGCAGATCAACGACGTGACACCCGACGAGTTCGTCAGACGTCTAACGGAAGAGGCCGCGACGAAGAAGACGGCCTCGACCTGGGAATGAACGAATGAAAACGACTTCCGCCGCGCTCGCCCTCCTCGTCGCGACCTCTCTTCCCGCCGCGGCGGCGAAGGCGGATTTCGACACGCAGGCCGAGGAGTCGGCCTTCAACGCGGCCACCCAGCTCTACCTCGAGACCGGCCGCGACAAGCTGGCCGTGGTGTCCGCCCTCGAGAACTTCCTGACGGCCTTCCCGCGCAGCCCCCGCACCACCGACGCCGAGTTCCTCATCGGCGAGGCCCAGCTCCAGCACGCCCTCTCCATCCTGAAGGCCGAGGCCGCCACCAAGAAGAGCTCCTCGGCGCGCCTGCTCGCCCCGAAGAACCCCGCCGCCGCCAAGGCCCTCGCCGACGCGCGCAAGGCCTTCGCCTCCGTAGTCAACGACAAGAAGGCCGGCCTGGCCCCGACGGCGCAGTACCGCCTCGGCGAGGTCTCCTACAACGAGAAGGACTGGGAGCGCGCCGCCAACGAGTTCAAGGAGGTCGAGAAGCGCTTCCCCAAGGCGTACATCAACCCCGAGGCGCTGATGGGCGTCATCTACGCGGACCTGGCCATGGAGCAGTTCTCCCAGGCCGAGGCGAACCTCTTCCTCCTGGGCGAGACCTACCCGGTCTTCCTCAAGGAGCCGACCGTGATGTACGCGCAGGGCATCGTCGCGCTCCACAAGGGCGACTACGCCGGCGCCGAGCGGACCCTCAAGATGGTCAAGACCGCCGAGGCGCAGTACTACCTGGGCAAGACCTACCTCCTCTCCACGCGCGCCTACCTCGCCGCCGCCGCTTTCGAGAACCTCATCCGCGACTACTCGGACTCCGAGCTCAAGGAGGAGGCGCAGTTCTTCATCGGCGACTCGTTCTTCCTCGCCGAGGACTACAACGGCGCCATCTCCAAGTACCAGCGCTTCATCCAGCTCTATCCCGAGAGCCCGCTGCGCGTCTCCGCCCTCTTCCGCATCGGCTCCTCCTACTTCCAGAAGAAGGACTTCGTCGAGGCCCGCGCGAACTTCCAGTCCGTGCTCGACCGCTATCCCAAGGACTTCTTCGCGCCGCTGGCGCAGTTCTTCATCGCCGAGTCGCACCTCGTGGCCGGCCAGCACCGCGACGCGCTCTTCGCCTACACCAAGGTCATCACCCAGTACCCGGACGCGGGCAAGATCGCCCCGCTGGCGTACTACAAGCTCGGCTGGTGCCAGTACCAGGTCGGCGACTACATGCAGGCCGTCCAGACCGGCAACAACTTCGTGGCGCAGTACCCCACGCACTCCCTGGCCAAGAACGTCTACCTCGTCACCGCCAACGCGCAGATCGCGCTCAAGCGCTACGTCGAGGCGACGTCGTCCTTCCAGCGCATCATCGACCTGGCGCCCTCCTCCGAGATCGCCGAGCAGGCGCTGTTCTCCATCCTCAAGAACCAGTACGACCAGAAGGCGCACAACTCCATCCTGACCTCCTACCAGTTCATCTTCCGCCACCTGCCGCCATCCAAGTCCAAGTGGCGCTCGATGTCCTACCTCTACGCCGCCGACGCCTACCTCCAGATGAACCAGGTCGACGAGGCCAAGGTCATCTACGAGATGATCCTCAAGGTCTACCCCGACGACCCCGCCGCCTTCTACGCGCAGGACGGCCTGGCCTGGACCTACGCCCAGAAGGGCGAGGACCAGCGCGCGCTCGAGGAGCGCCAGAAGCTCAAGGACATGATGGCGGTCTCCCAGTCCACCTACTCCTTCGGCGGCCTCAACGAGCTCGGCATCGCCGACTCGCTGTTCAATCAGAAGAACTACGAGGACTCCTTCTCGCTCTACGAGAAGTACGCGAAGGAGAACCCGAAGGCCGTCGAGGCGCCCGCGGCTCTCTACCGCGCCGGCATGAGCGCCTACCACCAGCGCTACTACACCGCGGCCATCGACGCCTGGAAGCGCCTCATCGAGACCTACCCCGACGCCCGGGACGCCCCGACGGCCCGCGCGCAGATCGCCGACACCCTCTTCCGCGCCCAGAAGTACGGCGAGGCCGTGGCCGCCTACCGCGCCATCCTCGAGAAGGACCCGAAGGGGGCGGCCGCCCCGTTCGCCCACCTGCGCATCGCGCAGTCCGCCTACAACGCCAAGGACGACGCCGGGGCCATCAAGCAGGTCCAGGAGCTCGTCGCCGCGTTCCCCGCGGCCCCCGAGTCCGCGGACGGGCTCGACATCCTCGAGGCCGTCTACGACCGCAGCAAGGCCCTCGACTACAAGGCGGGCCTGCGCGCCATCGTGGCGTCACAGCCCGGCACGCCGATCGGCGGCGAGGCGCAGTTCCGCCTGGCGCGCCGCGCCTTCGAGTCCAAGGACTTCGCCGGCGCCGCGGCCGAGTTCCAGAAGTTCAGCGTCGAGTTCACCAACCACCCGCAGCTGCCCAAGGCGCAGTTCTACCTCGGCGAGAGCCTCTTCGCGCTCAACAAGTTCCAGGACTCCATCCCGGCGTTCGAGCGCCTCCTCGACAACTTCGAGAAGAACGACGACACCGCGCTCGCCATCTTCCACCTGGCCAGCGCCTACTACAGCCTGGAGAAGTTCGACGAGGCCACGCGCCACTACCAGCGCCTCATCGAGGAGTACCCGCAGTCCGAGTACGTCCCGCCCGCCCAGTTCAACCTCGCGCTGGCCTACAAGAAGCTCGGCAAGCTCGACCTGGCCCAGTACGCCTATCAGAAGTACGTGGGCGCGGCCAAGCCCGGCGACGCGCTGGCGCAGAACGCGCTGTGGGAGACCTACCAGATCCAGAAGGACCGCAAGGACTTCGAGGGCGCGGTGGCGACCCTCGAGAACATCCGCGCGGCCGCCAAGGACCCCGAGACCGTCATGGAGGTCACCTACCGCGTCAGCGAGATCCGCCTCGCGGCGGGGCGCCCCGACGAGGCCATCGCGGTCTGGGAGAAGATGCGCGCCGCCAAGCCCGCGAACTCCCAGTTCCGCCTGCAGGCGCTGATCAAGCTCGGCGAAGCCTACGAGAAGGCCTCGGACCCGGCCGCCGCCGCCGGGGTGTACGAGGACCTGGCGCGCTCCGCCGGCGGGGACATCGGCAAGAACGCCGCCGCGCGCGCCGCCCTCCTGCGCAAGCAGTCGGGCACGAGCAAGTCCGCTCCGCCGAAGAAGACCTCCTCCAAGACGCCCGACGTGGACGGCGACGTGGCGCCGGAGGGGGGCGGGACGATGGTCATGCCCTCCGACGAGCCGCAGCAGAAGCCTGCCCCGAAGGGCAAGCCGAAGGCGTCGGGCGCCAAAGGGCGCCGCGCCGCCAACGAAGATATCCAGTGACAGGGAGATAGAAAATGGGTGAGATCGGGATCTTAGAGCTGTTCAAAGAAAGCTTCACGCTCGTCATCATGCTGGGGCTCTCCATCCTTTCCATCACCTTCGCCATCGAGCGCTGGTGGTACTTCCGTTCCTCCACCGCGCGCGCCGAGGAGATCCTCGGCGGCGTGCGCAAGGCGCTCGAGGGCGGCAAGCCCGAAGCCGCCGCCGCCTGGTGCCAGAAGCACCCCTCGGCGGTGGCCCAGGTCGTGCACTACGGCCTCATCCACGCCGGCCGCTCGCGCAAGGACCTGGAGGAGCTGATGCACACCAAGCTCAAGGAAGAGCGCATGAAGCTCGAGCGCTTCCTGGGCATCCTCGGCACCTTGGGCAACGTCTCGCCCTTCATCGGCCTGTTCGGCACCGTCGTCGGCATCATCAAGGCCGTCCGTGACCTCGCGGCCTCCGGCACGGGCG
>CAZTZW010000312.1:0-4135 GCA_964618085.1 uncultured Elusimicrobia bacterium | reverse complement strand
CCGCGCTCTTCGCGCGCGCCGTGGCCTGGAAGCGGCCGCGCCGGGGCCCGGCGCCCAAGGCCGTCGCCGTCTACGACGCCGTCCCCGGCCCCTCGCAGAGCGGGCCTTTCCGCCGCGCCCTGGCCCGCCTGGGCGTGAAGGTCCGCGCGTCCCGTGACGGGCGCGCGAAAAAAAGCGAGACTATGGCCGCGGTCATCGTGTCCGTGCCCCGCGCCTACTCCGGCCGCATCGCTCTGACGCCGAAGGACAAGGCCCGGCTCGCGAAGGTCCTGCGCGCCGCGCCCGACGCCGTCGCCGTGTCGTTGGGGAGTCCGTTCACTCTGGCGGGACTGCCGGGAGCCGGGTTGTGCGCGTTCTCTCGCGCCGACGCGGCCCAGGCCGCCGCCGCCGAGGTCCTGGCCGGCCGCGCGCGGGCGAAGGGACGCTGGCCGCTCACGTCATAGGAGGCAGCATGGAGAACTGGTTCGTCGGCGGCACGAGTCTCGGGTGGATCGACGCCTGCGTCCTGGTCGGCACGCTGGGGCTGATGTTCTTCATCGGCTGGTGGGGCGGGCGTCATCAGAAGGATGACAGGGACTTCTTCCTCGGCCGCGGGCGCATCCCGTGGTGGGCCGCCACGCTCTCCTTCGTGGCCACCGAGATCTCGGCCATGACCGTCATCGGCGTCCCCGCGACGGCCTTCCGCGAGAACTGGAACTACGCGCAGTTCTTCATCGGTTCGGCCGGCGCCCGCATCTTCATCGCTTTCGTCTTCATCCCCGCCTTCTACAAGTACAACAGCACCACCATCTACGAGTTCCTGCGCGACCGCTTCGGACCGCGGTCCCAGTACGCGGCCAGCGGCTTCTTCTTCGTCACGCGGCTGCTCGCCTCCGGCGTGCGCCTGATGGCCGCCTGCGTGGCCGTCGGCGTGCTCCTGGGCTGGCACATCGTGCCCACCATCGGCCTGTTCACGGTCGTGAGCGTGGCCTACATCTCCTACGGCGGCATCGGCGCGGTGGTGTGGACCAACGTCCTCCAGGCGCTGACCTTCCTGGGCGCCGGCCTGTTCACCTGCGCGTTCATCCTGGGCCGCGTGGACGGCGGCCTCACGACCGCGCTGCACGTGGCGGGCGAGGCCGGGCGCACGGCGGTATGGAACTGGGGGCCGGCCTGGTCGGACGCCGAGTTTCTGAAGAAGTTCTTCAATGACGCCAACGTGCTGTGGATCGCCATCCTCAACGGCTTCTTCGGCTCGATGTCGGCGTTCGGCACCGACCACGAGATGACGCAGAAGCTGCTCACCGTGGAGACGCGCCGCGAGAGCCAGAAGAGCATCCTGCTCTCCATCGGCGGCTCCTTGTTGACCTTGCTCACCTTCCTCGCCGTGGGGACCTTGCTGTTCGTGTTCTACAAGCAGAACCCCGGCATGGCCCTGCCCGAGAAGCTCGACAAGATCTACCCGCACTTCGCGGCGACCATCATGCCGGGCTGGCTGCGCGGCATGGTGCTGACGGCCATCGTCATGGCCTCCATCGACTCGCCGCTGGCGTCCTTGACCGCCGTGTTCGTCAACGACATCTACAGGCCGCTCATCCGCCCGGGCGCGAGCCAGGCCCATTACCTCAAGGCCGCGCGCTGGGGCGTGGGCGTCTTCGCGGGCGTCCTGGCGGTCATCGCCTGGTACTTCAGCCACTTCGACAAGATGCTGTGGCTGGCCTTCAAGATCAACGGCGTCACCGCGGGCTCCATGCTGGGGGTGTTCCTGCTCGGCATGCTGACCAAGAAGGGCTCGGACCGCGCCAACGTGGCCGCCATGCTGACCATGGCGGCCATCAACGCCTGCCTGCTCTACAGCATCGAGACCAAGGTGCTGGGCCTGGGCTGGAGCTGGCTGCTGCTCATCGGCACGGGCGGCACGATGGCGCTGTCCATCCTGCTGGGACCCCTGCTCGACGGCGTCGGGAAGGCGCCCGCGAAGGCTTAGACGGCCTACTTCACGGCCGTCGTGGCGTTGGCGATGATGGCGTCGTCGCGCAGCTGTTCGAGGCCCGAGGCCTGCCGGCTCTGGACGCGGTTGCGCAGGGCGTCGCAGGAGCCCTCGAAGATGTTGAAGGCCACGAAGCCGCCGGGGCCCGCGAGCGCGAGGGGCGGGCCGTACACCACGGTCTTGCCCTGGGCCGCGTAGTTCAACACGCCGCGCAGGGCCGCGTGGCAGGGGTTGTTGCAGGTGTCCCCGAAGAGGCTGAAAGTGTTGGTCACCCCGCACTTGAAGTCATAGAGGGTTCCGTCGGAGAACTTGGCCTGGTGCAGGTCCAGGCACTGGACCCGCCGCATCTCGATGACGACCCCGTCGCGCTTGTTGTTGCGGTAGTAGCAGATGGGGACTTCCTTCGGGGGCATCTTGAAGGAGAGGGCCAGGGCGGCCTCTGGGGCGGCTATGAGCGCGAGGAGGAGGAGGAGGGCTCTCATGGCCTCAGTATGGCCCCGCCACCCCCTGTTTTCAAGGGGTGGCCCGGTCGACCTGGAGGCTAGTAGAGGAGCACTTCGCGGCGGACGGCCTCGAAGCCCGCCGGGCCCTTGTCGAAGAGGGCGAGGAAGGGCTGCAGGCGCGGCGACGTCTCCCAGAGCAGGCGGAACTCCTCGACGCCGGTCATGCGCTTGGTCTCGTCCCAGCGGAAGTAGAACTCGCGGGGGTGGACCTCGCGCAGGGCCAGGGCGAGGTGGAGGAACACGTTGAGAGGACGCATGACCTCGCGGTCCGTGACCTTGATGCGCACGCCGTGGCAGAGCTCGTTGACGTAGTCGCGCTTGTCGCGCTTGGTCGGGGTGTAGTCCTGGACGGAGAACTCCACCCCGTCGACCTGGCCCGCGACGCGAGCGACGACGGCCTCGGCGTCCATCCACGGCGCGCCGATCCAGCGGAAGGGATAGGGCGTGCCGCGGCCCACCGACAGGTTGGCCGACTCGAAGATGCCGACGCCCGGGTACAGGGAGGCGGCGTCGAGGTCGGGCATGTTGGGGGACGGCGGGATCCAGGGCAGGCCGGTCTGGTCGGCCCACTGGGAGCGCCGCCAGCCGCGCATGGGGACGACGACCAGGTCCGGGTGCCCGACCTCCTTGTTGTGGAGGCGCGCGATCTCGCCGACGGTGAGGCCGTGGCGCACGGGGATGGGGAAGTAGGCCGTGGGGGTGACCTTGCGGAGGTTCAGGTCCTCCAGGACGGGGCCTTCGACGACCTCGCCGCCGATGGGGTTGGGACGGTCGAGCACCATGAAGGTCACGCCGGCGGCCTTGGTCTCCTCGAGCGCCATGGCCATGCTCGCGTTGTAGGTGTAGAAGCGCGCGCCGATGTCCTGGATGTCGTAGAGGAGCACGTCGAGGCCCTCGAGCTGCTCGCGCTTGGGGCGCATGCCGTAGATGCCGTCCTTGTAAAGGCTGTGCACGGGCAGGTCGCGGCCTTTCACGCGCATCATGCCCGAGGGCACGTCGGCGTCCACCGAGGCGGCGAAGCCGTGCTCCGGCGAGAACACCGAGACCAAGGTCACGCCCGGGGCGGAGGCGAGCAGGTCCAGGATGGGGACGCCATGGCGGTCGACGCCGGTGCGGTTGCTGATGACGCCCACGCGCTTGCCCTTGAGCGGCGCGAAGCGCTTCTCGACCAGCACGTCGAGGCCGGTGCGCACGCCGGCCTCCGGAGCGCCGCGCTTGCCTCCGGAGCAGGCGGCGAGGACGGCGAGCAGGAGCAGGGGGAGGAGTCGTCTCATTCTCGGATGGTCTCCACGGTCAGGTGCACGCCGCGGGCGCCGGGGCGCACGGGCGCGGTGAGCTTGCCGGCGAGGTCGCCGGGCTTGGGCTGGCCGAGGTTGCCGTGGGCGTTCATCTCGACGCTGAGGTGCAGGGGCTCCTGGCGGCGGATGCCGGGGACGAGCAGGTCCTGCGGGCCCATGGCGAAGGTCGCCGGGAACTCGGGGTTGACGATGCGGTGGACGGCGAGGGGCACGCCGCCCTCGCTGCGCGCGACGATGTAGAGCGTGGCGTTGGTCTTGGCCGCGCGCGATGCCAGAGCCGGGGCGATGTCGACCTCCCCCGACAGCTTGAAGTCGGGCGTCAGGATCTCGCAGCCCGCGAGCAGGAGCGCGGCGGCGAGGGCGGC
>CAZTZW010000311.1:0-4144 GCA_964618085.1 uncultured Elusimicrobia bacterium | reverse complement strand
CACCTGGGACAACGTCATCCTCGGGCGCGACGCGCTCCCCCCGCCGCCCGGCACGCGGCTGCTCGCCGTGGAGCTTCCCGGCACCGACGGCTCCCCGCCGCCCGCGGAGCCGTCCGGCTACTCCATCCCGGCCCAGGCCGCCGCGCTCAAGGAGGCGCTCGCGTCGCGCTGCCCGCGCTGGACGGTCGCGGGCAACAGCCTGGGAGGCTGGATCGCGGCCGAGCTCGCCCTACAGTGGCCCGAGGGCGTGGAATCGCTCGTCCTCGTCAACGCCGCCGGGCTCTCCGACGACACCGGCCTGCTCCTGGAGACCGGGCGCGTGCTGGCGGACCCCACGGTCGAGAAGCTCAAGGATTTCATCGGACGCGCCTACTTCAAGCCCAAGCCGGTGCCGCCCCACGCCTGGCAGGCCATCGCGGACTCCATCAAATCGCGTCCCACGCGGGAGACCTTCGACGCCTTCAAGCTCGAGTACGTGCTCGACCGCCGCGCCAAGGACATCAAGGCCCCGACCATCGTCCTCTGGGGCGCCGCCGACCGCGTCGTCCCAGCCGGGATGGGCGAACGCTGGACGCGTCTCATCCCCGGCGCCAGGCTGAAGTCGGTACCCGACTGCGGCCACCTCCCCCAGCAGGAATGCCCCGCCGCCGTCTCCGACGCCCTCTTCCCTAGGTCTTGAAAGCTGACAAAGGGGCCAGGCACCGAGTTAACTTTTCGAATTGTTAACTTGGTGCCTGGCCCCTTCGTTAACTTTTGAAGGGGACGCCGCGGCGGTCGCGGTCGAGGGAGTGGACCTTGCGCAGGGAGAGCCAGCACCAGCAGGCCGCGCAGACCGCGCCGGCCGCGAAGGTCGCGGGGTCGAAGCGGAACAGGCACTTCAGGCCCGCGAGCAGGGCGGCGGCGAACAGGGGCCAGCGCAGGATTTCCAGCCGCATCCCTTAGATGATAGATTAAACCCTGCTTATGGCGCCCGATGACGCCCTGACGTCCGCCGCCCTGCGCGCGCGCATCACCGAGGCCCTCGCCTCGGGCGACCCGCACGCCTTGGCGACCTTCCGCTCGACGCGGCTGGCCGACGTGCGCCGCGACAAAGGCGCCGAGGTCGCCGAGAAGCTCATGGTCCAGCTGACCTCCATCCTGCGCGGCACCGCGCGCCCCGAAGACGCCGTGGGCCGGCTCGACGAAGACACCGCCGCCGTCCTGCTGCGCGGGACTCCGCCCGAGTCCCGCTCCGCCGCGGATCGCTTCGCCCGCGCGGTGGCGGAAGGCACGCGCTGGCCCGTGACCGCCGGCTTGGCGCACTCGCAAGGGCTCGAAGGCGGACCGGATGACCTCGTGCGCCTGGCGCTCGGAGCCTCGGCCCCCGCCGCCCCCGCGGCGGCGCCGGCGGCCGATTCCGCGCTCGCCGCGCGCTTCCAGCGCCTGTCCCTGCTCAACCGCATGTCGCTGGAGCTGTTCTCGGACAAGCCCTTCCCGCTCGCGCTGTCCGAAGCCTGCCACGTCCTCCTGAGCCTCACCGGGGCGCGCGCCGTCGCCGTGCACTTCTCCGACGAGCTCGGCACGCTCAAGCCCGCCTACCGCCACGGCGAGGGCGCGCTCAGCGGGCCCGATTCCGTCGCGGCCGAGGAGGCCCTCGTGCGCCGCGCCTGCGAGCAGCGCACCCTCGTCACGACGTCCGCCGACGGACGAGGCTGGACCGGCGTGCCGCTGCTGCGGCTGGGACGCGACGGCGCCACGGTGCTGGGCGCCGCCGTGCTCGGCTACGCGCGTCCCATCGGCGACGACCCCGAGCGCGACCAGGCCCTGGTCGCCGCCGCGCGCCTGCTGCGCGACGCGCGCGTCATCCAGCTCGCGCTGCAGCGCTCGCGCGTGCACACCGTCATCTTCGAGCAGACGGCCGACGCCATCGTGCTCACCGACCTCGAGGGCCGCGTGCTCTCCTGGAACGCCGCCGCCTCGGAGCTCTTCGGCTGGAGCGCCGCGGAGGCGGTCGGGCGCAACGGCGCCTCCTTCATGGTACCCGAAGGGGAGCTGCCGCGCGCCAATGAGAGCGTCACCCGGGCGCAGCAGGAAGGCCGGGCGGTCTACGAGGCCGAGCGCATGCGCAAGGACGGCTCCCGCGTGCCCGTCGAGGTGACGCTGACGGTGCTGCACGACGAGCACGCCGCGGCCTTCGGCATGGTCGCCGCCTATCGCGACATCACCAAGCGCAAGCAGGTCGAGCGCATGAAGACGGAGTTCATCGCTCTCGTCACCCACGAGCTGCGCACCCCCCTCACCGCCATCCGCGGCTTCGCCGAGACCATCTTCGACTTCTGGGACGAGATCACGACCGAGCAGCGGCGCAAGTACCTGCGCATCATGCTCGACGAGTCCAAGCGCCTCACCGAGATGGTGACCGACTTCCTCGACATCACCAAGCTGGAGGCGGGCGCGGTCGAGACGGTCGTGACCGAGGTGGACCTGGAGGCGCTCGCCCGCCGCGCCGCGGACCTGTTCAAGCCCCACCCCAACGCGCCCGTCTTCGCCGTGGACGTCGCCCCGGCGGCGCGGCGGATGTGGGGCGACGAGGACCAGCTCTACCGCCTGCTCGTCAACCTCTCGGGCAACGCCGCCAAGTACTCTCCGCCGGGCGGGACCATCACCATCGCCGCCGAGCCGGCCGGCGAGTCCATCCGCCTGTCGGTGGCGGACCAGGGCCCGGGCATCGCGGCCAAGGACCTGCCGCGCCTCTTCGAGAAGTTCTACCGCGCCTCGGACGCCGTCTCCCGCAAGACGCCGGGCACCGGGCTGGGCCTGACCATCTGCAAGGGCATCGTGGAGAACCACCGCGGCCGCCTGCGCGTGGAGAGCGAGCCCGGAAAGGGCGCCCGCTTCATCGCGGAACTCCCGCGCGCGGCGCTCAAACCGTGAAGCGCGTCCTGGTCGTCGACGACGAGCACGGCACGAACACCTTGGCCGCCGAATACCTGCGCCTGGAGGGTCTCGACGTCGCGGCGCGCTTCGACGGAGAGACCGCGTGGACCGCGCTGCTGGCGGAGCCCTTCGCCGTGGCGGTCATCGACCGCCGCCTGCCCGACCTCGACGGCATCGCGCTGTGCGCGCGTCTCAAGGGCGATCCTCGCACCGCGAGCGTGAAGGTCCTGCTCATCTCCGCTCTGGGGCCGGGAGGCTCGATGGGGACCGAGGGCGGGCCCGACGCGTTCCTGCCCAAGCCGTTCCGCCCCAAGGACCTCGCGGCGCAGGTGCGCCGCTTGCTAGGTCCGGCCTAGGCCGGCGTCTAGAGGGCGTCGGCCTCGTCGGGCATCTTGCAGGGCATCTCGGTGGAGCAGCCGCGCTCGATGGGCTTCTCCGCGGGAGGCTCGGAGCGCTTCTTGCCCTTGGCCGCGGCCGGCTTCTTCTTGCCGCCGGGGATGACCGGGTCGCCCTTCTCGTTGAAGCGGTAGGTCTTGAGCTCGCCGTCGGCCAGGTCGCGCGACTTGTACTTCGAGCGGTCGTAGTCGTACGGCTTGGCCTTCTTCTTCGGCTTGGGCTTGGGAGCCTCCTCTTCCATGGGCGGGGCGTCGGAACCCATGGGGTCCTCTTGGGCCCGGGCCGGCGCGCCGGCGAACAGGACGGAGAGGGCCAGGACGGACGTCAGCATCCGCGGGAAGCTCATGACGACAGTATAGCCTCGGGGAGCCGCGTTTTCAAGGCGCGGCTCGACGGAGGATCAGCCTTTCGTCGCCGAGAACGTCGCGATGACGCGGCGGTTCTGCGCGCGGCCCTCGGCCGTCGCGTTGTCGGCGACGGGCTTGTCCGGACCGTAGCCCTTGGCCGTCAGGCGCGAGCCGTCGGCCCCGAAGCGGTCGATGAGGGCCTGGCGCACCGCGTCGGCGCGGCGCTGGGACAGTGCGGTGTTGGAGGCGTGGGAGCCCATCGAGTCGGTGTGGCCCTCGATCTCGGCGCGCGAATCGGGGTAGGACTTCAGGAAATCCGACACCTTGCGCAGCTGCTCGTCGTAGTCGGGCTTCACCACGTGCTTGGCCGTGTCGAACTGGACGTTGAGCGCGATGCTGACCTTCTCGCCCTTGGGGCAGCCGAAGGCGTTGACCTCGGAGCCGGCGGGCGAGGCGGGGCAGCGGTCCTTCTCGTCGATGACGCC
>CAZTZW010000310.1:0-4152 GCA_964618085.1 uncultured Elusimicrobia bacterium | reverse complement strand
CGCGCTTCTTCAACGCGCCGGCGCTGCCCCTGCTGGGAGCGACGACGCGCGACGCGGAGCCCGGCGGCCGCGCCCTGCTCTCGCCGCGCGACCCGGCGCGCTGGCGCGCGAAGTTCCAGGAGCTGCTCAAGTCCCATTCGGCGGGCGGACATCTCGAGGTCGCGGCCCCCGGCGGCGGCCCGGTGAGCTCGTATAAGACGACGGTCTCGATGTTCAGCGACCCGGTGACCGGCGACTTCGGCGTGCTCATGGTCCTGCGCGACGTGACCGCCGAGCGCCGCCTCGACGCGATGAAGGAGGAGTTCTTCCAGGCGGCGGCCCACGACCTGCGCGCGCCGCTCTTCGCCGTGTCGGGCTTCCTGCGCCTCCTGCGCCGCTCCTTCGAGCCCGACGGCCGTCAGACGGGCTGGTTCGACCAGATCGACCAGTCGGTGGAGCGGCTCACCCAGCTGGTCAAGGACACGCTCGATTCCGCGCGCATCGAGAGCGGGCGCCTGCGCCTGACGCCCGCGCCGGTGGACGCGCGCGCGCTGCTGCGCCGCGCCGCGCGGCTGTTCCAGCCGCTGGCCGACGAGCGCCGCATCACGCTCGACATCCGCGTCCCCGACGTGGCGCCGGTCATCGAGGCCGACGAGCGCCTGCTCGAGCGCCTGCTGCACAACCTCCTCTCCAACGCCGTGAAGTTCACCCCGGCCGAGGGGCACGTCACCCTCGAGGCCGCGGCGGCGGGGGCCGACCAGCTGGAGCTCACCGTCACCGATACTGGCCCGGGCATCCCGGAAGCCCAGCGCACCGCCGTCTTCGAGAAGTTCCGCCAGCTCGAACCCAGCCAGGCCCGCACGGGCTTCGGGCTGGGACTCAACATCTGTGCCAAGATCGTCAGGCTGCATGGGGGCGTCATCTGGGCCCAATCGGGCCCCGACGGCGGCGCGCAGTTCGTCGTCCGCCTGCCCCTGTCCCGCCGAACCAAGGAGGCCGTCCAATGAACGCCGCCCTCGCCATGCCGACGCTTGCCGACACCCTGTGGCCCTCGACGGGCCTGCGCCGCGACGCCGTCGCCGTCGTCGCCGCGAGCCTGTTCATCGCCGCCTGCGCGCGGGTCGTCATCCCGCTGCCCTTCACGCCCGTGCCGCTGACGGGCTCCACGCTCGGCGTGCTCTACGCGGGAGCCCTGCTGGGCTCGCGCCGCGGCGCGGCCGCGGTGCTGCTGTACCTGCTCGAGGGCGCGGCGGGCCTGCCGTTCTTCGCGGGCGGCGCGGCCGGGGCCGCGCACTTCTTCGGCCCGACGGGCGGCTACCTCGTCGGCTTCCCCGTCGGCGCCTTCGTCACGGGCCTGCTCGCCGAGCGCGGCTGGGACCGCTCCCCGGCGACGGCTTTCGCGATGACCTTGCTGGGCAGCCTCCCGGTCCTGACGCTCGGCTGCCTGGGTCTGGCGCGCTTCATGCCGGCCGCGGCCGTCCTGCCCGCGGGCCTGTACCCCTTCATCCCCGGCGACCTGCTGAAGGCGGCCTTCACGGCCGGGCTCCTGCCCTTCGGCTGGACCTTGCTGGGCTCCCGCGCCTCCAAGTAACGCCGTTAGGCGCGTAGACGACGGGCCGCCACGACGTCCGTGGCGGCCCGTTCGTGCTTATTAGGGAACGTGACCAAACCAGGGTTGACAAGAATGGGGCAAACCCTTACACTTGCCACGGCTCAGGAATTTTCATCATTACTTCCTCCTATTAATGAAGAAGAAGTCGGTGCTTCTCGACGCCGTATTGGGCTTGGTTTTGACCGCTTTCGTGGCGGGCTCATTCCTCATCCGCCTGCCGCTCCTTGAGAGCGTCGAGTTCAAGGCGTACGACCTGCGCGCCAAGCTCCGCCAGAACCTGAACCCCCCGGCGGAGATCGTCCTCGTCGCCATCGACGACGATTCCGTGGCCCAGATCGGCCGCTGGCCGTGGCCGCGCACGCGCATGGCCGACATCGTCTCCAAGCTGAGGACCGCCGGCCCCAAGGTCATCGGCCTGAACTTCGTGTTCTCCGAGCCCGAGCAGAACCAGGGCCTGCTCGAGGTGCGCCGTCTCGAGAACGTCTACAAGGACCTCGTCGCGAGCAAGAAGGTCGCTCAGCGCGGCGTCGACTTCGGTCTCGAGTTCTCCTCGGCCGCCGTCGCCCTGGACTCCGACTCCAAGCTCGCCGCCGTGCTGGCCGCCGCCCCGGACGTCGTCCTTCCCTTGTTCTTCCCGCCGGGCTCCCTGGGCGCCAGGCCCGACCCGGCTCCCGCCGCCGTGTCCAGCTCCGCCATCGCGGCGCCCGCGGGTCTCGAGGGCTCCATCTTCGAGGAATCCAAGATGGCCGCGCCCGTGCCCGCCTTCAGCGCGGCGGCCGCGGGCATCGGCCACGTGAACCTCTATCCCGAGATCGACGGCGTCGTGCGCCGCGACGCGCCGCTGGTCAAGTACGGCGGCGAGTTGTACCCGTCCTACGCGCTGCGCCTGACGATGGCCTACCTCGGCCTCAAGCCCGAGGACCTGAAGTTCACGCCCGGCTCCGAGCTCAAGGTCGGCCGGCTGTCGATGCCGCTGGACTCCGAGAACATGATGGCGGTGACCTTCAACGGCCCCGCGCTGGAGACCACGCGCGTCGTGTCCTACCAGGACGTGATGAACGACAAGGTGGACGCCTCCCTCTTCAAGGACAGGATCGTCATCGTCGGCCCCACCGCGCTGGGCATCGCCACGGTGTATCAGACGCCGGTGGCCGCGGGCTTCCCGTCGATGGAGGTCGTCGCCAACGTCATCGAGAACGTCCTCCACCAGCAGTTCCTCACGCGCCCCGCCTGGGCCGAGCAGGCCGAGTGGGGCCTCATCGCCTTCTTCGGACTGTTCATCATGCTCATCCTGCCGCGCCTGCGCGCGCTGTGGGGCCTCGTCGTCAGCATCGTGCTCGCCCTGAGCCTCGTGGGCGCGGGCACCTTCCTCTTCACGCAGGGGCAGTGGCTCAAGATCGACTACCCGCTGGTGCTGCTCGTCGCCGGCTACCTCGTCATCATCTCCAAGAGCTTCCTCGTCACGGAGAAGGGCAAGGAGCTCGTCGAGGCCTCGGCCATCGAGACCAACAAGATGCTCGGCCTCTCCTTCCAGGGCCAGGGCATGTTCGACCTCGCCTTCGAGAAGTTCCGCTTGTGCCCGCTCGACGACAACATGAAGGACACCCTCTACAACCTGGGCCTGGACTTCGAGCGCAAGCGTCAGTACTCCAAGGCCGCCGCGGTGTTCGACCACATCGCCGCCAAGGACCCCAAGTACAAGGACATCGCCGAGAAGACCAAGATGCTCAAGGCCGCCGCCGACGGCGCCGTCTTCGGCGGCGTGGGCGCGGCGAAGAAGGACGGCACCGTGATGATCACGGGCGGCGCCCAGAAGCCGACGCTCGGCCGCTACGAGATCGAGAAGGAGCTCGGCCGCGGCGCGATGGGCGTGGTCTACCTCGGACGCGACCCCAAGATCAACCGCATGGTCGCCATCAAGACCATGATGCTCGAGGGCGGCGGCGACGACGGCTCGCTCAAGGAGGTCAAGGAGCGCTTCTTCCGCGAGGCCGAGTCGGCCGGCACCTTGAATCACCCCAACATCGTGCGCATCTTCGACGCGGGCGACGAGAACGAGGTCGCCTACATCGCCATGGAGCTGCTCGACGGGCACGACCTGGTCAAGTACGCGGCCAAGGACGCGCTGCTGCCGCTCGAGAAGGCGCTGGAGTACGTCGCCGTCGTCGCGGACGCGCTCGACTACGCGCACGCGCAGGGCATCGTCCATCGCGACATCAAGCCCGCCAACATCATGCTCCTCAAGGACGGCTCCATCCGCGTGGCCGACTTCGGCATCGCGCGCATCTCCGCGTCCTCCAAGACCGCGACCGGCACCGTGATGGGCACCCCGTCCTACATGAGCCCCGAGCAGGTCGCGGGCAAGAAGGTGGACGGCCGCTCCGACCTGTTCTCCCTGGCGGTGGCGCTCTACGAGCTGTGCGCCGGGGAGAAGCCCTTCAAAGGCGGCGAGGGCATCGGGACCTTGCTGTTCCAGATCGCCAACGACCCTCACCCCGACATCCTGGCGGTGAAGCCGGGCCTGCCGGCCGCCTTGAAGGCCGTCATCGACAAGGGCCTGG
>CAZTZW010000309.1:0-4164 GCA_964618085.1 uncultured Elusimicrobia bacterium | reverse complement strand
AGGGCAAGCAGGGCCGGTTCCGCCAGAACCTGCTCGGCAAGCGCGTGGACTACTCGGGCCGCTCCGTCATCGTCGTCGGTCCGAACCTCAAGCTCAACCAGTGCGGTCTCCCCAAGGAGATGGCGCTCGAGCTGTTCCGCCCGTTCATCATCCGCGAGCTGATGAAGACCGAGAGCCTCACGCTCAAGGCCGCCAAGCGTATGTTCGAGAAGGTGCGCCCGGAGATCTGGGACATCCTCGAGTTCGTCACCAAGAACCACCCCGTCCTCCTCAACCGCGCCCCCACGCTCCACCGCCTCGGCATCCAGGCGTTCGAGCCCGTCCTCATCGAGGGCAAGGCCATCCAGCTGCACCCGCTGACCTGCGCGGCCTTCAACGCCGACTTCGACGGCGACCAGATGGCCGTCCACGTCCCGCTGTCCCAGGAAGCGCAGCTCGAAGCCAAGCTCCTGATGATGGCGTCCAACAACATCATGTCCCCGGCGTCCGGCAAGCCCATCGCCGTGCCGTCGCACGACATGGTGCTCGGCCTGCACTACCTCACGAAGGAGAAGATGGGGGAGAGGGGCGAGGGCATGGTGTTCTCCGAGCCCGCCGAGGTCGTCACCGCTTATCAGAACCGCAAGGTGGACCTGCACGCGCGCATCAAGGTCCGCGGCATCAACGAGATCGTCGAGGAAGGCCTCGAAAAGGGCGATCGCGAGAAGCCGAAGCTCTGGAAGGACTGCACCACCGTCGGCCGCGTCCTCTTCAACCAGATCGTCCCCAAGGACATGGGCTACGTCAACAAGGCCCAGGGCAAGAAGGAGCTGTCCCAGCTCGTCGAGCGCTGCTACAAGCAGCTCGGTCACTTCCGCACCGTGATGCTCCTCGACGACCTCAAGCGCACCGGCTACCACTACGCGACCGTCGCCGGCCTCTCCATCTCGATCTCGGACATGCACATCCCGAAGATCAAGAAGGACGAGATCGTCGAGGCCCGCAAGAAGGTCCGCCTCATCGAGCAGCAGGCCAAGAACGGCGTCATCACCGAGTCCGAGCGCTACAACAAGATCATCGACATCTGGACCCACGTCACCGAGCGCATCTCGGACGTCATGTTCGACGCGCTGAAGGAAGACGAGCGCAAGGTCTTCAAGGCCGGCGAGCCGCGCTTCAACACCGTGTTCTTGATGGCCGACTCCGGCGCCCGCGGTTCGCGCCAGCAGGTCCGTCAGTTGGCCGGTATGCGCGGTCTGATGGCCAAGCCGCAGAAGAAGCTGACCGGCGGCGTCGGCGAGATCATCGAGCAGCCCATCGTCTCGAACTTCCGCGAGGGCCTCACCGTCCTCGAGTACTTCATCTCCACTCACGGCGGCCGTAAGGGTCTGGCCGACACGGCGCTCAAGACCGCCGACGCCGGCTACCTCACGCGCCGTCTCGTCGACTCCGCGCACGACCTGGTCATCACCGAGCTGGACTGCGGCACGATCAACGGCGTGCGTCTCGGCAACCTGACGGCCGGCGATGAGATCATCGAGTCGCTGGACGAGCGCCTGCTCGGCCGCGTGGTGCTCGAGGACATCATCGTCCCGATCACCGAGGGCAAGAAGACGTCCGACAAGATCATCGTCGAGACCAACGAGTTCGTCAACGCCGAGGCCGCCGCGCAGATCAAGGAAGCCGGGCTCGAGATGGTCCGCGCCCGCTCCGTGCTGACCTGCGAAGCGCGCCAGGGCGTCTGCGCCAAGTGCTACGGCATGAACAACGCCAACGGCCGCATGGTCGAGGTCGGCGAGGCCGTCGGCATCATCGCCGCTCAGTCGATCGGCGAGCCCGGCACCCAGCTGACCCTGCGCACCTTCCACATCGGCGGCGCGGCGTCCCGCGCCGTCAAGCGCTCCCAGGTCGTCACCATCAAGGGCGGCGCCGTCGAGTTCAAGAACATCCGCACCATCAAGAACAAGGACGGCTTCACCATCGTGGTGTCGCGCGCCGGCATGGCGCTCGTCACCGAGAAGGGCACCGGCGCGGTCGAGGAGCACAAGATCCTCTACGGCGCGCGCCTCAAGGTCTCCGACGGCGACAAGGCCGCTCCGGGCACTTTGTTGGCCGAGTGGGACCCTTACACGATGCCCATCGTCTCCGAGCACGAAGGCTCCGTCGTGCTCAAGGACGTGAAGGAAGGCGTCACGCTCCACGAGGAGCGCAACAAGATCACCGGCATCATCGAGCGCCGCATCATCGAGCAGGAGACGCGCCGCGGCGAGAAGGGCGAGTCCAAGCGCCTGAACCCGCGCGTCGCGGTCGAGAAGGGGGGCAAGGAGGTCGCGAACTTCCCGCTGCCCACCGACGCCATCCTGCTCGTGGACGCCAACCAGGCGGTCCACATCGGGGACATCATGGCCAAGATCCCTCAGGAGGTCACGAAGTCCAAGGACATCACCGGCGGCCTGCCGCGCGTGTCCGAGCTCTTCGAGGCCCGCAAGCCGAAGAACCCCGCCGTCATCTCCGAGATTGAGGGCGTCGTCGGACTCGGCATCGGCGCCAAGCAGCTCGTCCAGGTCTCCGTGCGCAACGAGGAGACGGACATGGTGCGCGAGTACCTCATCCCGCAGGGCAAGCACCTGGTCGTCTATGAAGGCGACCGCGTCGGCGTGGGCGAGGCCATCACGGACGGCGCCATCAACCCGCACGACGTCCTGCACGTCAAGGGCATCAAGGAAGTCCAGGAGTTCCTGGTCAACGCGATCCAGGAAGTCTACCGCCTCCAGGGCGTGGGCATCTCCGACCGCCACATCGAGTGCATCGTGCGCCAGATGCTGCAGAACGTCAAGATCGTGAACTCGGGCGACACCCCGTTCCTTAAGGGCGAGATCGTCAACCGGTTCATCTTCGCCGACGAGAACCGCCGCATCAAGGACAAGGGCGGGAAGGAAGCGCAGGCGGAGCCCGTGCTGCTCGGCATCACGAAGGCCTCTCTCGCGTCCAACTCGTTCGTGTCCGCCGCGTCCTTCCAGGAGACCACGCGCGTCCTCACCGAGGCCGCGACCACCTCGAAGGTAGACTATCTGAAGGGCCTCAAGGAGAACGTGATCATCGGTCACATGATCCCGGCCGGCACGGGCCTCCAGGCTCGCGAAAAACTCATGGAACTCGCCGCGCAAGCCGCGGCGGCCGCACAGCCGTAAGGAGAAACACAGTCATGCCTACGATCAACCAGCTCATCCGCCTGGGTCGCTCCAAGAAGCGCACCCGGCCCAAAGCCCCGGCGCTGCAGCACTGCCCGCAGAAGCGCGGCGTCTGCACCCTGGTGAAGACCACGACCCCCAAGAAGCCGAACTCGGCCCTGCGCAAGATCGCGCGCATCAAGCTGACCAACGGCATCGAGGTCACGGGCTACATCCCCGGCGTGGGACACAACCTTCAGGAGCACTCGATCGTCATGATCCGCGGAGGCCGCGTCAAGGACCTCCCCGGCGTGCGCTACCACATCCTGCGCGGCGTCCTCGACGCCGCCGGCGTGGACGGCCGCAAGCAGGGCCGCTCGCTCTACGGCGCCAAGCGCCCGAAGCCCGCGAAGGCCGCATAACACTCAGAGAGGAATAGAAAGATGCCCCGCAAAGGACTCCGCCCCCGCGACCGCCGGCCCATCCCGGACGCCGACTACAAGTTCAAGTCCGTCCTGATCAGCCGCATGATCAACAAGCTCGACCACTCCGGCCGCAAGGCCAAGGCCGAGCGGGTCATGTACGACGCTCTCGACCTCGTCGGCGAGCGCACGAAGGAGAACGCGCTCGACGTGTTCACCCGCGCCATCGAGAACGTCCGCCCGCTGCTCGAGGTGAAGGCCCGCCGCGTCGGCGGCGCCACCTACCAGGTGCCCATCGAGGTCGCCCCGGCCCGCTCCTCCACGCTCGCTATGCGCTGGATGCTCGACGCCGCCCGCGCCAAGACCGGCAAGCCCATGGCCGAGCGCCTCGCCGAGGAGATCCTCGCGGCGAACAAGAAGGAAGGCATCGCGTTCAAGAAGCGCGAGGACACGCACAAGATGGCCGAAGCCAACCGCGCTTTCGCGCATTACCGCTGGTAATCCGCCGACCAGGCGGTAATGATTAATAAACGTCCCCAACTTAGCTAGAGAGACCAAAACATGCCCCGCGAATATCCGCTCGAGAAGGTCCG
>CAZTZW010000308.1:3073-4171 GCA_964618085.1 uncultured Elusimicrobia bacterium | reverse complement strand
CACCTGCCACACCATGCGCAAGGCCACGGGCTTGACGGCCGGCCCCGACAGTCCGCCGGTGATGTTGGCCAACCGCGGCCGCCGGGTTTCGATGTCGATGGCCATGCCCGTGATGGTGTTGATGAGGGAGACGCCGTCGGCGCCACCCTTCTTGGCGGCGCGCGCGGCGAAGCGCACGTCGGCGACATTCGGAGTGAGCTTGACCAGCACGGGGATCTTGGAGACTTCCTTCACGAACTCCGTGACCATCTGCACGTACTCGGGCACCTGGCCGACCGCGGCGCCCATGCCGCGCTCGGACATGCCGTGCGGGCAGCCGAAGTTCAACTCGATGCCGTCGGAGCCGGCGTCGACGACCTTCTTGACGATGTCGTGCCAGGCCTGGCGCTCGCAGGGCACCATGAGGGAGGCGATGACCGCGTTCTTGGGGAAGCGCTTCTTGACCTCGTAGATCTCCTTGAGATTCGTAGCAAGAGGTCGGTCTGTGATGAGCTCGATGTTGTTGAAGCCGACGACCTTCTGCCCCCCCATGTCCATGGCGCCGTAGCGCGAGGAGACGTTGATGACGGGCGGGTCCTGGCCGAGGGTCTTCCAGACGGCGCCGCCCCAGCCGTACTCGAAGGCGCGCATGATCTGGGCGCCGGAGTTGGTCGGCGGCGCGGAGGCCAGCCAGAACGGGTTCGGGGAGACGATGCCGGCGGTGTTCGCCGTGAGGTCGGGCTTGCGCTTGGGGTGATGGTGGTGGTGCGGGGTCATGCGTGGCTCCCGTCGCGAGGGGTGATGGGCGCGACGACGCGCCCGTCGATTGTGGTCACCCAGTATTCGTTGCCCTCGGGCACCGGCTTGCCGGGGAAAAGGGTCTTCCAGACGCCGTGCGCGGCGCGCTTGCCGTCGGCCGCCGCGTTGACGACCTCCTTGCCGCCGTTGACCGCGTCGCCGCCCGAGAAGACCTTCTCGTTGGAGGTGCGCAGCGTCTCGCGGTCGACCACGAGGCGGCCGGCGTCGTCCTGCTTGAGCCTGAGGGCCTTGGCGAGCGCGAAGTGCTTGCCCTGGCCGATGTCCTTGATGACGCGGTCGCAATCGACGACGAACTTGGAG
>CAZTZW010000308.1:0-3063 GCA_964618085.1 uncultured Elusimicrobia bacterium | reverse complement strand
TTTTCCTGTTCCTCGCGCTGCACGGGGAGAACCGTTGGCCGACGCCGTTGGCGGGCAGGCGGCAGAATTCCAGTTCGCCGGACGCGTCCGTCAGGGCGAGCAGGCCCTTGCCGTCCGGCAGGAACCGGGCGTTGCGGTAGCGCACACCCGAGGAGCGCGGCACCTCGACGAGCTTGCCCTTCTTCATCTCGGACTTCACGAACTCCACGCCCTCGACCTTGGTCTTGCCGAGGACGCGCTTGGGGACGGCGTTGGTGAGCAGGCGGGCGCCGTCGGTCTGGGCGAGGGCCACCTCGAAATCGTAGGCCGACATGTCCTCGCGGCCGCGGCGGTAGGCGAGGACCACGTCCTCGGCGCCGGAGCGCTTGGACTGGGTGGTCGCGTCGATGGCGGTGTTGCCGCCGCCGATGACGACCGTCCGCTTGGAGCCGCCCGCGGCCTTCTTGTCGCCGGCCTTCACCTTCTCGATGAAGGTCAGCGCGTCGTAGACGCCCTTGAGGTTCTCGCCAGGGATGCCGAGCGAGTGCGTCGCGCCCAGGCCGATGCCCAGGAACACGGCGTCGAAGTCCTCGAGCAGGTCCTGGACCGGTACGTCGCGGCCGACCTCCTTGCCCTTGACCACGTCGCAGCCCATCTGGAACAGCCACTTGAGCTCGTCGAGCGAGGTCTTCTGGTCCATCTTGTACTCGGCCACGCCGTAGGTGTTGAGGCCGCCCGGGAGGTCCCGTTTCTCGAAGATGGACACGGCGAAGCCCAGGCGCCGCAGGTACATCGCGCAGGAGACGCCCGCCGGCCCGCCGCCGATGACCGCCACGCGCTTGCCGTTGTCGGGGCCCGGGGCGAAGGGCTGCTCGCCGGTGGCGTGCAGCGCGTCGGTCGCGTAGCGCTGGAGCCTCGCGATCTGGATAGGCTTCTCGTGCCAGTCGTGGTAGACGCAGTCCCCCTCGCAGAGGACCTCGACGGGGCACACGCGCGCGCAGGAGTGGCCGAGCGCGTTGGCCTCGAGGATGGTCTCGGCTGAGCCGAGCGGGTCGGCGGCCGCGATCTGTCGTATGAAGCGCGGGATGTCGATGTGGGTGGGGCAGACCTTCACGCACGGGGCGTCGTAGCAGTACAGGCAGCGCGACGCCTCGACGCGCGCCTCCTCGCGGAGCAGCGGCTTCTTGAGCTCCGCGAAGTTGTCGCGCCAGGCCTTGGGTTCGGCGCTCATCTCAGCGCAGGACCTCGATGCGGCCGATGGAGGGCTGGGGCGTCAGGGACTTGGAGAGCGCCGCCACGCCGTCCTTGATGTACATCGAGGACACGAGGACCACGCTCGAGAGCAGGATGCCGACCGCGATGTTGCCCTTCTCGAGCTCCTTGCCCTCCTCCATCTCCTTGGTGAGGCGCCCGAACAGGCGCAGGGTCACCGAGATGGAGAACACGGCGAGGATCATCGACACCGTGAGGTGGGCGAGGATGAGGCCGACGATCTTGATCGCGCTCATGCCGTCCTCGGTGGGGGCCAGCATGTGCATGCGCATCATCTGTATGGAGGAGTCGGCGCCGGCCATGAGGATGTTCGACGCGCTGTAGAGGATGGTCGCCACGAGGAGGCCGACGGCGATGTTCCCCTCCTTGATCTTCTTCTCCATGTTGAAGTCGGGGTTGGCGTGGATGAAGACCCGGTAGGTGATGTAGATGACGAAGCCCGACAGCAGCACCATCAGCGCGAAGTGCATGCTGCTGGTCAGGACGCGGGTGAAGAACATGGAAAGCCTCCTAGTTGTTGTAGAACGGCTCGATACGGTAGCCTTCGCCGCCGTTCTTGAGAAGAGTCATGGTGGTGTCCGCGACCTGCCCGACGGGGAACCACGCGGGTCCCGCCGGTTCGACGAGCACGTACTGCAGGCCGCCGTACTGGACGAAAACGTCCCCTTTCTCGGGGATCTGGAGCACGCCCATCAGGTAGTGGCCGGGCACGCCCACGCCCACCATGCGCATCTGGCCCCAGTTGGAGAGGATGGAGGCCATCAGGCCGCTCTTGGTGTCGCAGTCGCCCCAGCCCATGACGACGGCGGTCAGGGGGAGGAGCAGCCCGCCGGTGTGCTTGCCCTTGTAGACGGGGTCGGGCTGGCGGTAGCGCATCGCCGTCTGGACGAAGGAGAGCACGGCGCCGATGATCTCGTTGGATTTGTAGCGGCGGGAGGTGGCGAACTTGTCGAACTCCATCGCGATGGGCTTCACGTAGGACGCGTTCTTGCGCACGAGGGCGGGCATGTCCACGGACACCACGTTGCCCTTGTCGATGCGGAAGCCCTGGCTCCCGAGGTAGGCCTTGAGGTCGGCGTCGTACTGCTTGTCGAGCGCGGCGAGGACGGCGTTGAACTGGGCCTGGGACTGCCCCTTCTTCTGGGCGTCGGCGAAGGCCTGCTGCTTGCGCTTGTCGCGCAGGGCGCGCAGGTCGGCGATGTCCTCCTTCTTGTAGCCGAAGGACTGGTTGTAGGGCTGGAACTGGCTCTCCGGGATGGAGTAGGAGATCTCGATCTTGTCCCGGTTGAAGTTGGAGAAGCCGTAGGACGCGGTGCGGCGGTCGGCCGACTTCTTGATGCGCTGGTAGGTGCGCGGGCCGCTCCCCCCGCCGCCGTCGGACTCGACGTCGCCCTCCTCCTCGTCGGAGGCCTGGCCGGCCAAGGCCTGGCCGTCCACGGGCGCGATGACGAGGCCGCGCGACCACTGCGCGCCCCAATGCAGCGCGGCCCCCAGGCTCAGGGCCAATAGCAGGGACATCCGGTACCACGGCAGCCGGAACATGACGATTATTCTAGCACTAGCGTGACCGCCCCGTGACAGGACGCCGAAGGCCTGCTATCCTACGCCCGATGTCCGACGACCTCATCGGCTCGCGCCTCGGCCCCTGCCGCCTCGACGCCTTGGTCGGCCGGGGCGGGATGGGCGCGGTGTACCGGGCCCGGCACCTGGCCCTCGACCGCGACGTGGCGGTGAAGATCCTCGCGGCGCAAGGCGCCGCCGCCCGTTCCGCCGCCCTCGCCGAGGCCCGCGCCGCGGCCAAGCTCGACGACC
>CAZTZW010000307.1:0-4187 GCA_964618085.1 uncultured Elusimicrobia bacterium | reverse complement strand
GGCTTCATGATCCGCTGGACCTCCGGCTACATCTGCGTGGCCATGCCCGGCAGGGACCTCGACCGCCTGGGGCTCCCGCCCATGACGCAGGTGGACGAGGACAAGAAGGGCACGGCGTACGCCGTCACCGTCGACGCGCGCGACGTGAAGGCCACCGGCATCTCGGCCGAGGACCGCGCCCGCACCATCAAGGTGCTCAGCGACTCCGCCACCGAGCCGTGGGAGCTGACCCGTCCCGGGCACGTCGTGCCGCTGCGCGCGGCCGAGGGCGGCGTCCTGCGCCGCGCCGGCCACACCGAGGCCGCGGTCGACCTCGCCCGTATGGCCGGCCTCACCCCGGCCGGCGTCATCTGCGAGATATTGAACGAGGACGGCACCATGGCCCGCACCGGCGAGCTGGCCAAGTTCGCCCGGCGCCACAAGCTCAAGTTCGTCACCATCGCCGACCTCATCGAGTACCGCCGCCGCAACGACAAGCTCGTCGAGCGCAAGGCCAGCGCCCTCCTGCCCACGCGCTGGGGCGACTTCACCGTGCGCGTCTACGAGGAGACCCTCACCGGCAAAGTGCACATGGCATTGGTCAAGGGCGAGGTCTCCGGCGCCAAGGGCGTGCTCGTGCGCGTGCACTCCTCCTGCGTGACCGGCGACGCCCTGTTCTCCGAGAAGTGCGACTGCGGCCGCCAGCTCGAGGCCGCGCTCAAGCAGATCGCCGCCGCCGGCAAGGGCGTGCTCGTGTACCTGAACCAGGAGGGCCGCGGCATCGGCCTCGTCAACAAGATCAAGGCCTACGCCCTCCAGGACAAGGGCCTCGACACGGTCCAGGCCAACCTCGCCTTGGGCCTGAAGCCCGACCTGCGCGAGTACGGCATCGGCGCGCAGATCCTGGCCGACCAGGGCCTCACCTCCATCCGCATCCTCACGAACAACCCGCGCAAGATCGTCGGCATCGAGGGCTACGGCCTGAAGGTGACCGAACGCGTCGCGCTCAAGACGCCTCCGACCAAGCACACGGCCGGCTACCTCAAGACCAAGAAGGAGAAACTGGGGCACCTGCTATGAAGATCGCCATCGCCGTCTCGCGCTTCAACGAGGAAGTCACCGCCAAGCTCTTGAACTCGTGCCTGAAGACCCTGAGGGCGGAGGGCCTGACCGACGCCCAGCTCAAGGTCGTCGACGTCCCCGGCGGCTTCGAGCTGCCGTGGACCGTGAACGAGCTCGCGCGCTCCGGCAAGTACACGGTCGTGGTGGCCCTGGGCTGCGTGCTCAAGGGCTCCACGCCCCAGAACGAGCACATCTCGCGCTCCGTGGTCTTCTCGCTCCACGAGATCTCGGTCGCCTCCCGCGTCCCCGTCGTGATGGGGGTCATCACTCCCAACACCTGGAAGCAGGCCGTGGACCGGACCAAGGGCGCGATGGACCGCGGCAAGGAGGCGGCCCTGGCCGCCCTCGAGATGGCCGCGACCCGCAAGGAGCTCGCCCGTGGGTAGGCGCCGGCTCGCCCGCGAGATCGCCCTCCAGGCGCTGTACGTGGCCGACGTGGCGCCCAGCGCCGCGGCCGAAGCCTTCGCCATCGTGACCCGCCGCGACGGCGGCGAGGCGCCCGACGCCGACACGCTCGACTTCGCCCGCGCGCTCGCCGTCGGCACGCTCGAGCGCCGCGACGCGCTCGACGCCCTCATCGCCGAGAAGGCCGCCAACTGGACCCTGCCGCGCATGGCCGCCGTCGACCGCAACGTCCTGCGCCTGGCCGCCTTCGAGCTGGAGACCCGGCACGACACCCCGGTCGGCGTCATCATCGACGAGGCCATCGAGATCGTCCGCAAGTACTCCGCCGAGGAGGCGACGCGCTTCGTCAACGGCGTGCTCGACGGCCTCAAGGCGCGGCGCGCCCCCAAGAAGAAGAATGCCCGCAAGAAAGAGCCCTAAAGCCGAGGTCGCGGCGCTCCGCAAAGAGATCGCCGCCCACGACAAGCGCTACTACCAGGAGGACGCCCCGACCATCGGGGACTCCGAGTACGACGCGCTGGTCGCCCGCCTCAAGGCGCTGGAGACGGCCCATCCCGAGCTCAAGAGCCCGGACTCCCCGACCGAGAAGGTCGGCGGCGGCCTGCTCGCCTCCACCTTCGCGCCGGTCCGCCACGTGCGGCCGATGCTCTCGCTGGACAACACCTACTCCGCCGACGAGATCCGCTCTTGGGGCGAACGCGTTCTCAAGAATCTCCCCCCCGGCGCCCGCCCGCGCTTCATCGTCGAGCGCAAGCTCGACGGCCTCTCCTGCGCCCTGACCTACGAGCACGGCCGCTTCGTCCGCGCCGCCACGCGCGGCGACGGCGAGACCGGCGAGGACGTCACCGAGAACGTCCGCAACGTGGAGCAGGTCCCCGAGAAGCTCAAGAGCTACCCGGCCTTCCTCGAGGTGCGCGGCGAGATCGTCCTCCATTTCGCGGACTTCGAGGCCATCAACGCCGCGGAGAAGGCCGCCGGGCGCCCCGGCTTCGTCAACCCGCGCAACTGCGCCGCCGGGTCCCTGCGCCAGAAAGACCCCTTCGTCACCGCCGAGCGGCACCTCAAGTTCTACGCCCACTCCTACGGAGAGTGGGACGCGCCCCTGGAGAGCCACTCCGAGTTCCTGGAGACCTGCGCCGAGGCCGGCTTCACCGTGGAGTCCGTCGTGTCCTTCTACGAGTCCTTCAAGGCCGAGCTGCCCGGGCTCCCCTACGCCGTCGACGGGCTCGTGGTGAAGGTGGACGACTTCGCCTCCCAGCGCCGCCTGGGCTTCACCGCCAAGAGCCCGCGCTGGGCCGTCGCCTTCAAGTACCCCGCCCAGCAGGTGACGTCCAAGCTCGTGGGCGTGGAGTTCTCCGTCGGCCGCACCGGCACCATCACCCCCGTGGCCAAGGTGGAGCCCGTGTTCTGCGGCGGCGTCACCATCTCCAGCGTCACCCTCCACAACTTCGAGGAGATCGAGCGCCTGGAGCTGGCCGTCGGCGACCGCGTCCTCATCGAGCGCGCCGGCGAGGTCATCCCGAAGGTGGTGAAGGTCTCCGAGAAAGGGCGCAAGCGCGAGGCCATCAAGCCTCCGAAGAAATGCCCCGACTGCGGCGGCCCCGTGCTCAAGGAAGAGGGCATGGTCGCCTTCTTCTGCGACAACCCCTCCTGCCCGGCCCAGCTGCGCCGCACCCTCCAGCATTTCGCCTCGCGCGCGGCCATGGACATCGCCGGCCTGGGCGAGTCCGCCGTGGACCAGCTCGTGGGCAAGGGCCTGGTGAAGGACGTGGCCGGCCTTTACGGCGTGACGAAGGAAGACCTGCTCGGCCTGGAACTGTTCGCGGACGTGAAGGCCGACAACCTGCTGAAGCAGATCGAGGACAGCAAGGCCAAGACGCTGGACCGCGTGGTCTACGCGCTCGGCATCCGCCACGTGGGCGAGAAAACGGCGGAAGTCCTTTCGGAGAAGTTCGACATCGATGGCCTGCTCAAGGCTTCCATCGACGATTTCCAACGGGTCCCTGACGTCGGTCCTATCGTGGCGGAGTCCCTGCACGCCTTCTTCTCATCCAAGCAAGGGGCCTCCCTGGTGGGACGGCTGCGGGCCGCGGGCATGAGGATGACGGCGCCCGAACGCCGGGCGCCGTCGACTTGGGCGCACGCGGGCAAGACCTTCGTCTTCACCGGCGAGCTGTCCGTGCCGCGCGAGGAGGCCGAGGAGCTGGTGAAGGCCGCCGGCGGCAAGACCTCCGGCTCGGTATCGGCCAAGACCGCCTTCGTCGTGGCGGGCGAGGCGGCGGGCTCCAAGCTCAAGAAGGCGCAGGCCCTGGGCGTGACCGTGCTGACCGAGGCCCAGTTCCGGGAGATGCTCCCCAAGTGAAGCGCACGGAAGGCCGCAAGGCCCTGCTCCACGTCGCCGACCGCACGGGCGTCGTCGAGTTCGGCGCGGCCCTCGTCGAGCTGGGCTTCGACCTGGTGGCCACCGGCCCGACGGCCACGGCCCTGCGCTCGGCGTCCTTGCCCCACGCCTCGGTCTCCGAGTTCCTGGGCGAGCGCCTGACGGCTGACGCCGTCTCTCTATTACATCCGAAGCTCATCGCCGCCCTGACCGACCCCAAGCCCGGCATCGACCTGGTCGCCGTGAACCTCTACCCCCTTTCCTCGGCCACCTCCGACCCCGCTCTCTCCCAGGACGAGGT
>CAZTZW010000306.1:0-4187 GCA_964618085.1 uncultured Elusimicrobia bacterium | reverse complement strand
CACTGATGAGCCGGTGTCGATCGGCTGGGTGACGGAAACATAGACGATCGAGTGCTTGTCGAAAATATCAAGGACATGCAGGAAGTCCTTGGTGTTGCGGCTGAGGCGATCGTACGTGTAGGTGAGGACGGCCTGGAACTTTCCTTGCCGCGCATCCGACAGCAGATGCTTGAGCCCGGGGCGATCCATGTTGCCGCCAGTAAAGCCCGGGTCGTTGTATTCCACGGGGAACACGCGCCAGCCCTCGGCCTCGCGGCTCTTGATGAACGCCTCGCAATACTCGCGCTGTGAGTCGAGCGAGGTAAAGTCGCCGCCCAGGTTTTCGTCCGTGGACTTGCGCGTGTAGATCGCGACCCATTTCGGCGGCTTTTTGTCGTTTGCCATGGCGTTCATTCTATCATTACCGAGTGCCAGTTTACTCCATCAAAACTGGCCTAGGAGCGCCCGGCATAGCCATAATCGCCAGCAGCTCGACGATCTGGTCCCAGCGCTCCTCCGGCGTCAGCTCGTCCGGGTCCATGAAGGCATGGCCCGGCCGCAGGCGCGGCTTTCGGCGCTTCTTCTCCGGCGTCTCACGCGGCGGCTTCTCTGCGGTCTTCTGGTCTATTTTTCTCCTATGCGGACCGGCCCATCGTTCCGGTCCTTTCGTTTTGAAGGGGCCCCAATCCCCTGTGTTTGTGCGAAGGCTCCAGCTCTCTCAGTGGAACTGGACCAAGAATGACTCGCGCTGCCACGTCTTGCCGCAACTGTACTGACCGTCCAGAAGTATCACGAGAAACCTATCCATCGAGCGCGGCGCGTGAAAGTCGAAAGACAGGTCGGGCGCGAGCTGGGCGCCCCGTCCGATATCCGTTCGCTTCCAAGAGCGGCTCGAAAGCATATGGTTCTCCAGGTCGAAGATGGCCGCGCCGCATAGCCCGGTCTCCGAGGAGTGTTCGTTCATAAGCCGCGCCTTGAAGCGGTAGCGCCCGCCAGCGGAACTTAACGCGAGCGGCTGTAGCCACCAGCCGGAATTTGGAATGGCGTAGCCGCTCAGCTCTCGCTTACGCCAAGTTGGGGCCGGCGCGGGCGGATTGACGATGGGTGCCACGATCTTGAGCAGCGCCGGTCCGTGTATGCAGATCATAAGCGCAGCCGCGATTGCGGCCGCGGCGTAGACATGCGGCCAGCGCTCAAAGGTTAGTATCCGGCTTCCGTCTTGACACTCGTAGAGGCTCCAGGATTCCCTGAGCCAGCTCCAAGCCCCCTTGAGAAATCGTGCCGCGAAGGAGCCGAGTCGTGCGAGGCCTCGCATCATCGGGCTGGGTTCGGGTGCGAGGATCGGCGCAGGCTCCGGCTCGGGGGTGGCCTCCACCCGCGGTTGTCGTACAGGATAAAAAGTGACGGGTTGCGGGGGCGCTTCCGGCTCCGGTTCGGGCTCGGGTTGGCGCGGAAGTATGGTGGGATTGGTCGCGTCGATCGTGTAAGCCTGGCCCTCCGGGTCTGTCAAATAGGCCTTACCGTCCTTGGCGGCCAGGAAATCATCAAGCAGGATGAAGAAGTGACGTTGTGGGGCAAGCCAGTAGTCGCGCCGTCTGGCCTCGCGCTGGACCGCCTTCATGGTGGTCGCATCGCCGCACAGCCACCATACTTGGCCCAGGTCCTTGCGCCGTCCAAGCTGTTCCATGGACTCGTCGAGTTTGCCCTGGTTCTTGAGCGTCAACTCGACCTCAAGGCCCACGCGCTCCATGTTCACTTGGCCCGGAACGACGTACCAGAACTCACCGTCGCAGAGCTTGTCGGTCGCCTTCTTGCGCCGCTTCCAGAGCCGGCTCTCCGCCAGGAACTCTCGGACGTTCGGGTGCTTGGCGAGCGTGATCCCGACCTTGGCACAGGCCAGGCGGTGGCGGAAAATGAAGGTGCTGTAGCGGTCCAAATTAAAGCGCAGGCCGACCTTAAGCCGGTGGAATTTCCCCAGCACCCGGTAGCCTTTGTGCGTCAGGTAATGCCCTTTGCGCGGGCTCATGTGCGTGTCGAAGTCCGCGACGATCCCCTGCCGCCGCAGCTCGTTCATCACGCCGTAGG
Organism: uncultured Elusimicrobia bacterium; assembly: GCA_964618085.1. Lineage (GTDB taxonomy): Bacteria > Elusimicrobiota > Elusimicrobia > UBA1565 > UBA9628 > GWA2-66-18. The sequence continues at coordinate 2,123 of CAZTZW010000306.1, read as the reverse complement.
CCCAGGTCTTGTTGCCGAAGATGAAGTGGATCTCGGCCATCGTCAGGAACCCGTATTCGGCCAGCCGCTCCATCAAGTCCAGCATCTTCTCCGTCAGGCTTTTCGGGGCGCCCTTTTCTTTGACCTGCTTTCCTTCCTGTTTTTCCTCTACCAGTTCTTCTCCTCCGGTCTCTGTCCTTTTCTTCTCAGTTGTCTCCAATTTTTCTCCTTCTGTTTTTTTACTCTTTTTCACTACCATCCCCATCATCCCTCACCTACTACTTTTCGAGTCCTTTACAACCAACAGATTTATCTGATGGTTGGGGGAGGGTGGTCAGGAAGCACGCCAGTGTTTCCTGACCACCCTCCCCGGCGAGAAAAGGGCTTATATCGCGGGGATGATGGGGATGGCTCGTTATATCGCGTTTCGGTCTGTACCAGTGGCGACGCACCACTGTCGGGCACGCCTACCAAGATTTGTACCAGTGTCCGCGTCACTGGTACGCCTGTTTCTGTCACCGCCGGCTTCGTCACCCTCTAATGTACTAGAGGGTTCAAAAAGTCAAATCGCGCGCAGACTAGTCGGCGCCACTTGAATAAACGCTGAAATCAGAAGCCGATACTCATGAAAATATATCGTCGGAGGCGAACGCGCTTCCGCCTCGACGAGCGGTCGTCGGAATAGACATAGATGCGATAATCACCATTTATGAGTAGTATCGAAATTTAAGTATTGACAACTAGATACTGTCTGCTACACTAATCATCAAGAGCGCAGATTATCCCTATGACCACTATCCACGGACTCGGCTCCGAGAGCACCCTCCTCCTCCGGCAATTGGCCGGGTCGGGCAAGACCATCTTCACGCATGCGGACGTAAAGAAGCTCTGGCACGACAAGCCCGGCTCGCTGAACAACTTCCTCTACCGGCTGGCCAAGCGGCGGTGGATCAGGCGTCTGGAGCGGGGCAAGTACATGATTCTGCCCTTCGAGGCCGGCGTCTCCGGCGAGTACACGGAGCACGAGTTCGTCATCGCCTCCCGACTCGTCTCGCCCTACATGATCGGCCTCTGGACGGCGCTCAATCATCACCACCTGACCGAGCAAATCCCCGACCGGGTCTACCTGCTAAGTCCCAGGACCAAGCACAATAACGTGGGGGAGATCGCCGGGGTTTCATACCGGATTTTGACCATCCCCAGGGCGAGGTTTTTCGGCGCGACCTTCACCTGGATCGGCAAGGAAAAGATCTGGATCACCGACCTTGAGCGCACCCTTTTGGACGCCGTTCTATGGCCGGAACACTGCGGCGGGTTCGCCGAAGTGGCCAAGGCTTTCAGGGAGGCGGGTGAGAAGGTTGACCTGGGAAAGCTCGACGATTACGCCAAGAAGATGGGCCGCGGAATCGCCTTCAAGCGCCTTGGGCTACTCGCTGAATGGCTCGGCTGGAGCCCCGGCATGCGGCGTCTTTGGCGCAAGCACATCAGCAAGGGCGTAAGCTTCTTAGACCCGCAGGGGCCCAAGTCCGGCCCGCAGATTTCCCGGTGGAACCTCCGGCTGAACTTCAATTTGGAGGGCTTCCTTGATCCCGATCGCTGAACTCAAGCGCCTCGCCTCGGACACCGGCATCCACTTCAGCACCCTCGAACTCGACTACTGCCTGGGCTGGATGCTCTACGGGATTTCGCGCGAGAAGGAGCTCTATCACGGCATCGTATTCAAGGGCGGCACGGCGCTGCGCAAGTGCTACTTCAAGGAATACCGCTTCTCTCAGGACCTGGACTACACCTGCCGAAAGGGACTACCGCCGGACCGTCTGGAGCCGCTGATCCGCAGCGCCTGTCGCAACGCGGCGCATATGTCCGGCGTCGGGTTCGAGTTGGTCGAGTTCAAGAAGCTGCGCGAGGTCTCGGGCGAGGAGGCGTTTAACGCGCGGGTCGAGTACCGCGGCCCGAGCAACCCCTCATCCAGCCTGCCGCGCATCCAGTTCGACCTGACCTACTACGAGGAGCTCGTCCTTCCGCCCGAGGACCGGAAGATATTCCACTTCTACAACGACTCGCTGCGCGGCGCGCGGGCGTGGTCCTACAGCCTCAATGAAATCCTGGCCGAGAAGATGCGCTCGGTTCTCCAGCAGCGCAAG
>CAZTZW010000305.1:0-4195 GCA_964618085.1 uncultured Elusimicrobia bacterium | reverse complement strand
CTTGCGCTGCTGGAGAACCGAGCGCATCTTCTCGGCCAGGATTTCATTGAGGCTGCAGGACCACGCCCGGCCGACATCTGGCTCAGAAGAACGGCGATGCTGGTCCGTGATGCAACTCCCCGGCGATTATAGAACTCCAGCCCCCAAAGCAAGCGCAATCAGGATAAGGGTGCCCGCGACGATGCGCTGGACGGTCTTCATGGTGACTTTATGGATGAGGCGAGCGCTTAGAAAAGCTCCCATGAAGGCGCTGACGCAGGCGAAAAGGACGAGAGGGACGTTCTCGAGGACGCCCGCGCGTGAGAAATAGCGCGCGTACACCGAAAGGCGGGTAACGTCGATGATGCACGCGATCACGACGCCGGTAGCGATGAACTGCTCTTTGGATAAACCCGCTTTGAGCAGAAATGCGCTGCGCAGCGCTCCTTGATTCCCGGACAAGCCGCCGAAGAAGCCGCTCAACAGGCCCCCGAAGGGCATGTATCGCGGCGGGAGTCGGAGTTCTGAAAATCGCGGCGATAGTTCAAGCGCGACGAAAACAAGCAGCAAGGCCGAGATCGCCGCGTTCACGGGCATAACGTGGAACGTTCGTCCGGCAAGCCGGTAGGTCAGCAGCGGATCAAGATCGGACAGCCACACCAAGACTCTTGCGCCGGCGAACGCGGCCGCCATGGCCGGCAGGCCGAAGCGAATGACGGCGGTGCGATCCGCATGGCGGCCGAGAAGGGCGAGCTTGAACAGGTTGTTGGCGAAATGGACCACGGCGGTCAAGCCGACGGCCAACTGCGTCGGAAAGAAGAGGGCGAAGGCGGGAGTGAGCATGGTGCCGAGCCCAAATCCGGCGAATAGGGTCAAGGCGGAGGCGAGAAACGCGACGAGACCGATGACTATGTATTGCATGCCTACGCCGTCCAACGCAGGAGCATCCGCAGGAACGATCGCGCCGTGGGGGTCAAACGCGTCCGGTTGTAAGCGTCGCCCAGTTTGCGTATGGCCTCGGCTTGGGTGGGATAAGGATGAATCGCGGCCGCGATGCTTCGGAGTCCAATTCCCGCCGTCATGGCGAGGCTGATCTCGCCGATCATCTCGCCCGCGTGAGAGGCGACGACCGTCGCGCCCAAGATCCGGTCGCTTCCTTCTTCGACCGATATGCGCACGAAGCCCGAACCTTCGCCGTCTAAGATGGCCCGATCGACCTCGGTCAGAGGCTGCACGAAGGATTTGACCTTGAGGCCTTGGGCGATCGCGTCCTTCTCATACAGGCCGATGTGGGCGACCTCGGGATCGGTATAGGTGCACCAAGGTATGACGAGATCGCTGAAGCGCTTGCGACCGAGAAACAGCGCGTTTTGGATGACGATGCGAGCCGAGAAGTCCGCGGCGTGGGTGAACTTGGGACCCAGACATGCGTCCCCGGCCGCGAAAATACGCCGGTTCGTGGTGCGCAGATAGTCGTCGACCTTAACGCCCGCGCGCGCGTCGAACTCGACGCCGACGCCTTCCAGGTTCATGCCGGCGACGTTGGGAGCGCGCCCGGCCGCGACCAAGATGGCGTCGGCCAGGACTTCCTGGGATCGGCCGTTGACTTCGTAAAGGACGCGCTTCACGCCGCTCTCCGAAGAAACGCGCCGCACTTTCACGCCGACGGCGATGTCGACGCCGTCACGGCGCATCGACGCCGCCACGAGTTCCGCGGCGTCGGCGTCCTCGCGCTCGATTATTTGCAGGGCTGATTGGAGAACGGTCACCCTTGAGCCGAAGCGCGCGAAGGCCTGGGCCAGTTCGCAGCCGATAGGACCGCCGCCGATGACAAGCAGCCTCGGCGGCAGCGCCGTCAGGTTGAAGACCGTCTCGTTCGTCAGGTAGCCGGCATCGGCGAGACCTGGAACTTCCGGCGCCGAAGCCCGAGCTCCCGTGGCGATCACGGCCTTGGCGAAGCGCAAGATCTTCCCTCCGACCTCAACGCTGTCGGAGCCCGTGAACCGGCCCTGGCCGATGAACACGTCCACGCCCAGCTTCTTAAATCGCGCTGCTGAGTCGTTGCCGCTGATCTCGGCTCGAAGCCGGCGCAATCGTTCCATCACGGCCGCAAAATCGACGGTGACGCCGTCCGGCACTTTCACGCCGAATGCGCCCGCGCCTCGCACTTGAGCGGCGGCGCGCGACGCCCGGATCAGCGCCTTGGACGGCACGCAGCCCACGTTGAGACAGTCGCCGCCCATCAGGTGCCGCTCGATCAAGGCGACTCTCGCGCCCAGACCCGCGGCGCCGACGGCCGTGACGAGCCCGGCCGTTCCTCCGCCGATGACGACGAGGTTGTAACGGCCGGCGGGATCGGGGTTCACCCAGTCAAGCGGATGCACGTTGGAGAGAAGCTTGCGATTGTGCTCGTCCATGGGCAAGATCAGATCGTTCGACATTCAGCTCTCCATCCGACTCTTCGGGGCCTTGGCGGACAACGCGCGCTTGGCGGTCCGGCCGACCAGCCAGGCCGCGATGGCGGTGGCGGCCAAGCCTCCGGCGTACAGCGCCCATTCGGCGGGCGTGCGCGCGCGAGAGCCCCCCCGCGCGGCTTCCCCGGCCGCGGCACCGAGATAGACATACAGGAAGGTCCCGGGCATCATGCCGATCCAGGACGCGAGCGTGTACTCGCCCAAGCCGACGGTCGTCAGGCCGTAGCCGTAGTTGAGTAGATTAAACGGAAGCACCGGCGACAAGCGCGTCAAAAGCACCACCTTCCAACCTTCGTGTCCGACAGCCTCGGCGACCGCGGCGAAAGCGGGAACCTTCTCCAAACGCCGCGACACCCAGTCGCGAAGGAGATAGCGGCCCACGAGAAACGAGGCCCAGGCGCCCACGGTCGAACCGATCGAGACGAGAATGAAGCCCTTCCAGAGCCCGAAGGCGGCCCCCGCACCCAACGTCAACACCGACCCCGGCAGGAAAGCCACGCAGGCCACGACGTAGAGTCCCACGAAGGCCGCCTGGCCCGCGGGACCGGCCGCGGCCGTCCAGGCCAACGCCGTCGACAGAAGCTCTCTCATTTTCTCATTCCAACTCGATGGACTCGACCAGCACCTCATACGCCGACGCGGTATCGTCGCCGTCGGCGCTGATCCAAAGGGCGGAAACGACCAGAGGTGGGTCCAAGACCACGTCGAGCTTCAGTTCCCTGTTCTCCTTGTCGGCCGACCAAGCGATGCGTTCTTCGATGAGCTCGGAGGAAGGGTGCCGGCGCGTGTCGCCCACTTTCGCCGGCGAACGGCCCAACATCAGGAACACGATGCGGTCGATGCCGCCGCCGCTCGGAGCCAGCGAAAAAAGACGCTTCACCCAGGCGGGGGCCGCGGCCTTCGACCAAACCGACAAGCGCTTTTCCCCGCTGACGACCAACCCAAGGCGAAACAGCGAGTCCTCGTCCCACTTTTTCCCATCCGGAGGCGTCGCCAAGGCTCCCGAAACCTGGAGCCGAACTCTCACTTTTGATACCCGTCGCGGCGCGGCCAACGGATAGATCAACGGGCTGGCCGACGACCGTACTTTTATCCGCACGCCGGCGGGAGTGAATTCGACCTTGTTCGGGGCGAGCCGGCGGTAATGGAGGTTTTCCCATTCTGCGGCGTCATGAACGGGCACGCTGAGCGTCGTCGAAGTCGTCGAAACGCCTTCAGCCGCGAACCCGGCCCGCGGTATGGCGAGGAAGCCAATCACGATTATCTTGATCATCCCATTACCTAGAAAAACTGCTGCAGTCCGAGGCTCACGCCGTATTGCCTGACGGGGCTCTGCGTTCGCGCCGCGTCCAAACGCAGGATCGCGCGGTAGACGCGCGGAAAGATCAGCCTCGCGCCCGCGCCGAAGCTGACGATCGGGCGGCCGAAACCGTCGACGCCGAAGTTTCGCGCGTCCCAGGTCTTGGCTAGGTCCGTGAAGATGGCGCCCTGGAGCACCCACAACGGCTTGTCGATCAGGGTGGGCCGGGCCTCCAAGTTCACGAGCCACATGTGCTCGCCGCGGAACTGACGGTCTAGAAATCCGCGGGAAGTGTCCAGCCCGCCCAGGTAGAATTTATGCTGGAACTCGCGTCCGGTCTTGCTACCCAGTTTCGCTTGATAGAGCAGGTTCCAACGCTCGGCCGGACGCCACCCGCCCGTGACGCCGGGTACACCATCATGGTGCCGTGGCGTTGGCTGGG
>CAZTZW010000304.1:0-4198 GCA_964618085.1 uncultured Elusimicrobia bacterium | reverse complement strand
GCGTCGTGGGGGGCGAGCGCCGGCGCGCCGGGGACGAGCTTGATGGAGCCGCCCAGGTCGAGGCTCAGCGCGGGCGCCAGGACCGCCGGCCCCGGTCCGACCCCTATCGTGCCGACGCCGCCGACGCCGCCTGGCCCCGAGCGCTTGGATTGGACGGGGACCTTGACCTCGATGGCGCCGGCGGGCGCCGCGAGGGACGCGGCGAGCCAGACGGCGAGGACCTTCCGGAGGTGACGCCCGGTCATACCCCGAGTTTAACCCTCCTCCTTATATCTTGCCAGGGGGTGGGCGCAGCCTCGCTTGACGCGAGGGCCGGGGGCCGTTATACTGCGGACATGACACGCATCGCCGTCTACCCCGGCAGCTTCGACCCCCTCACCAAGGGCCATCTCGACATCATCGCGCGCGCGGCCAAGCTCTTCGACCACGTCATCGTCGCGGTCTCCAACAACTCCTCCAAGAAGCACGTGTTCTCCGTCTCCGAGCGCATCGAGATGGTGGAGGAGGCCGTGCGCCCCTTCCCCAACGTCGACGCCGACACCTTCACGGGCCTGCTCGTGGACTACGTGCGCCGGAAGAAGGCGAAGGTCCTCATCCGCGGCCTGCGCGTGGTCTCCGACATGGACTACGAGTTCCAGCTCGCCTCCTTCAACCGCCGCCTCAACAAGGACGTGGAGACGGTCTTCCTCATGCCCGACGACGAGCTCACTTATATCGCGTCCTCCATGGTGCGCGAGATCGCGCGCCTGGGCGCGGGCACGGAGCAGTTCGTCTCGTCCTTCGTGGCGAGGCGTCTGAAGCTCAAATTCGGTGGGAAGAAATAAGCTCGGACTGATCGCGGCGGTCCTCGCCTTCGCCGCCGCGGGGGCGCTGCTCCTGGCGCGCCTGCGCGCGCCCGCCGTCGAGACCGCGGCGCCGCCGGGCCCGGAGCTGGCCGCGCCGGTCTCCACCATCGTGACGTCGAAGGGCCCCGCGACGGTCTACACCAACGACGACCTCGCCCGCCGCCTCCAAGAGGAGACCGGCCGCATGGGCATCACCGGCATCGCCAAGCCCGAGGACGGCGAGCCTTCGTCGGGCGGCGGCGGCTTCATGGGCGAGCAGCTCGGCCAGCCCGGCACGCGCGAGCAGGCCGAGACCTATATCCGCCAGCTCGCGCAGATGCGCCGGCCCTTCGAGCGCGACAAGGACAAGACGGTCAAGCTCCCCGGCGACACCGCGGCGGTGCTCGGCACGAAGGAGCGCGGCGGCGCGGCCATCGAGGCGGACCCGGGGGCCGAAGGGCCTAAAAAGAAGTAGGTCTAAAGTCCTTTTTTCGCTTGACTCGCCTCGGCCCCGCTCGTAGAATGGGGGCGTCTCGCGGAGAGAACATGCGACCCCTGGTCATCGCCGTGCTCGCGCTGTCGTCGACCGTCCCCGTCCGCGCCCTGCCCGACCCCCGCTTCGACGGGACGTCCGGCGCCGCGGCCGTCTCCAGCTCCTCCGATCCGGCGCCCGCCGTCAAAGGCGCCCCCCAGGACCATCGCTCCTGGGTCACCGTCGAGGCCGGCGATTCCCCCTCCCGCACGGCCGCGGCCTCCGCGGGCCTGAGCATCGAGGAGGTCCGTCCGGGCGAGGTCTCGGGCTTCGCCACGGAAAAAGCCGTCGCGCGCCTGAGAGCGAAGGGCTTCGTCGTGAAAGATGCGGTCCCGCTGACCAAGCGCTTCGGGCCGTTGGACTTCCCCCGCCAGGACGCCGACTTCCATAACTACGCGGAAGCCGTGGCCGCCCTCCACGCGATCGCCGCCTCCGCCCCCGAGCTGGCCAGCCTGTTCTCCATCGGCAAGACCTACGAGGGCCGCGACCTGTGGGCGCTGCGCCTGAACGCCGACGCCAAGGGCGCCGCTCCCAGCAGGAAGCCCGGCATCGTGTTCATGGGCGAGCACCACGCGCGCGAGCACCTGTCCGTCGAGGTGCCTCTGCGCATCGCCAAGCGCCTCGTCGAGGAGCGCGCCCGCCCCGAGATCGCCCGCCTGCTCAAGGACCGCGACGTCTACTTCATCCCGATGGTCAACCCCGACGGGGCCGAGTACGACGTGTCCGGCGACAAGTACCACATGCACCGCAAGAACACGCGGCCCAACGGCGACGGCTCGATGGGCACCGACCTCAACCGCAACTACGCCTTCCGCTGGGGCGGCCAGGGCGCCTCCGGCGACCCGTCCGACGACACCTACCGCGGCCCTTCCGCCTTCTCCGAGCCCGAGACCCGGGCCGTGAAGGCCTTCGTCGAGGCGCGCCCCAACCTGAAGGTCCTGCTGAGCTATCACACCTTCTCCGAGCTCGTCCTCTATCCGTGGGGCGGCACCGACGAGACCATCCAGGACGCGGTCGCGCTGACCGCCTACAAGAAGATGGCCGCCGAGATGGCGGGCATGACCGGCTACCGCGCCATGCAGTCGAGCGACCTCTACGTCGCGACCGGCGACACCTGCGACTGGGCCTGGGCCGACCACGGCATCTTCGCCTTCACCTTCGAGCTGACGCCCAAGTCCATGTGGGACGGCGGCTTCTACCCCGGTGCCGCCGCCATCGCCCGCACCGTGCAGGCCAACTGGCGCCCCGCCCTGTACCTCATCGATCTCGCCGACGACCCGCGCCGAGCCGCGCGCGCGGGCGTCGCCGCCGCAGCCGGCCTCAGCGCCGGAGGGAGACTGACCCGATGACCCGAGCCGCCCTGTCGCTGCTGGTGCTGTCGCTGTCGGCGCTGCCCGCCCGCGCGGGCCTGTCCGAAGCCGTCAAGCTCGGCGGCGCCGAGGCCTTCCGCGCCGCTGCGGCGGTCCCCACGCCCCGCGTCGAGGCGTCGAGCGAGCCGGTGCTCCAGGCTCCACTGTCGCCCACGGCCTTCTCGCCCCTCGCGACCGTCGGCAAGCAGGTCGCCCGCGTCGTGCTCGCCGCCCAGCTCGACAAGCAGCGCGCCCTGATCGCCCGGCAGCTCGGCGCCAAGCCCTGGGACATCGGCGTCGCCACCGACGCCTCCATGAAGGCCTACTACCTCACCTTCACGCCCGCCGCCCAGGCCGCTCCGGTGGCCTTGGCCCCGGTCGGCGAGCTCAAGCGGCTGACCGACGACGCGGGCGTGAACGCGCGCGTCGACGCCGGCACGGTCTACAACTTCAAGGTCTCCATCAATCTCTTCAGCCCCGTGCGCGGCTCGACCTTGCACGTGAAGCCCGCGCCGGGCACCTCGGGCCCCGGCCACGACGTGAAGACCGGCGTCCTCCTCGACGCCGTGAAGGCGCGCTCGGCCGTGTTCAAGGCGTCCGGCAAGGAGTACTGGCTCCAGTACGGCACGGACGTCGACGCCAAGGGCACCGGCTTCGCCGACACCCGCTCGTTCCTCTTCATCCACGAGAACGGGACCTCCTCCAAGGCCTGGCCGCTGGCCGAGTCCTCCCTCAGGCCCGGCGTCGCGGGCGTCGTCGACCTGGGCGGGACCAAGCTGAGCCTCGTGCGCACCGCGGGCGGCGAACTCCTCGTCTCCGAAGTCCGATAACCCGCCGCGACGGGGAGCGAGCGGCGGCGCCGCATCGGCGCCGCCGCTTCTTTTTGCCCTCTTTGGTATGATGGTCGCATGAACCTCTCCCCTCTCTTCCTGGCCGTCCTCCTCGCCGTCCCCTCGGCGGCCGCCGCGGCCCTCGTCCCCGCCTTCGTCCCGCACTCCGCCCTCGATTTCGACGCCAAGCCCGAGGCCATCCTCGACGCCTGCAAAGCCGCCAAGAAGCGCGCCGAGTCCCGCTTGGCCGAGCTCGCGTCTTTGCCCGACGGCGCGCGCACCTTCGAGAACACGCCCGTGGCCCTCGACCGCTCGCTGGCCCAGCTCAACGACGACTCCTCCTCGCTCCAGTTCCTCAAGTACGTCTCGGTCTCCTCTTCCGTGCGCTCCGCCGGCAACGAGTGCGAGACCTCCCTCGGCCAGTTCGCCGTCGAGACCTACTCCCGCGAGGACCTCTACGGCGCCGTGAAGAGCTACGCGGCCAAGGGCGAGAAGCTCGCCGGCGAGGACGCCCGTCTGCTCGAGAAGGCCCTGATGGACTTCCGCCGCTCCGGCCTCGAGCTGAGCAAGGAGAAGCGCGACCAGGTGAAGGCCATCCGCACCAAGCTCGTCGAGCTGGAGTCCTCCTTCGGCAAGAACATCAACGAGTACAAGGACTTCGGC
>CAZTZW010000303.1:0-4210 GCA_964618085.1 uncultured Elusimicrobia bacterium | reverse complement strand
CCGGTCTGGCGGTCGCCGATGATGAGCTCGCGCTGGCCGCGGCCGATCGGGATCATCGCGTCGACGGCCTTCACGCCGGTCTGCAGGGGCTCGACGACGGGCGAGCGGGCCATGACGCCGGGCGCCACGATGTCGATGGGGCGGGACTTGGTCGTCTTGATGGGGCCCTTGCCGTCGATGGGGCGGCCGAGCGGGTCGACCACGCGGCCGATCATCGCGTCGCCGACGGGCACCTGCATGATCTTGCCGGTGCGGCGGACCGGGTCGCCCTCTTTGATGAGGTTGTCCGGGCCGAGGAGCACGCAGCCGACGTTCTCCTTCTCGAGGTTGAGCACCATGCCCATGACGCCGTTGGGGAGCTCGAGGAGCTCGCCGGCCATGGCGTTTTCCAAACCATAGATGCGCGCGATGCCGTCGCCGACCTGAAGGACGGAACCCTCTTCCTTCAGCTCGGTCGAGGCGCCGAAGCCCTCGATCTGCTTCTTGATGACGGCGGTGATCTCTTCGGGTCTAATGGCCATGGGCGATGCTCTCTCTCATGCGGCGCAGCTGGCCGCGCAGGCTGGAATCGAGGACCCAATCGCCGATCTTGACGGAGACGCCGCCGATCAGCTCCGGGTCCTCTTTCACGTCGAGTTCGATGTCCTTTCCGGCGAAAGTCTTCAGGCGCGCGGTCAGCGTCTTGAGCGCCTCGGCCGACAGCGGGGCGGCGGTGCGGACGACGGCCTTGGCCGCGCCGCGCTTGTCCAGCGCGAGGCGGCCGTACTGCGCGGCGATCATGGTGAAGAGGTCGAAGCGCTTCTTGTCGACGAGGAGCTCGAGGAAGCGCAGGACGGACGGGCCGGTCTTGCCGTCGAGCTCGCTCTTGAGGAGCTTCTTCTTGTCGGACGGCGCGATGCGCGGGTGGCGCAGGGCGGCCATCGCGCCGAGAAGCTGCTTGTGGGCGGCCGCGAGGTCGGCCTGCACCTTCTGCTCCTCGCCCTTGGCCGCGGCCGCCTGGAACAGCGCGGCGGCGTAGCGTCCGGAGAGGATGCGGTCGGAGGCCTGCATCTTAGTTCGCGCCCGCCTTGGACTTCTCGAGGTCCTTGAAGAAGCCGTCGAGGACGGTCTTCTGGACGCCCGCGTCCACGGTCTTGTGCATCAGCTTCTCGGCGGCCAGGACGGAAAGAGAGGCGACTTCCTTGCGCAGCTCGCCGACCAGCTTGTCCTTCTCGGCGGCCAGGTCCGCGGAAGCCTTCGCCTTCACGGCGGCGGCGTCGGCCTCCGCCTCGGCCTTCAGCTTGGCGCGCAGGGCCTCGGCGTCCTTGGTCGCCTGAGCCACGAGCTCTTTGCTCTTGGCGGCGGCGCCGGAGAGCTGAGCCTCGAGCTCGCGCTGGATCCGCTCCGCTTCGGAGCGAGCCTTCTCGGCGCCCTCGCGGTCGGCCTTGATGCGGTTCTCGCGCTCCTCGACGGCGTGGAGCAGCGGGCCCCAAGCGGCGAACTTGAGGATGCCCACCAGGCAGAGGAAGGTGACGATGGTCCAGACGGTCAGTCCGAGGTCCGGCGCGAGAAGATCGCCCATTTTCTTTCTTTTACTCCTGCTTCAGATCGCTTCTTAAATTGTGCCCCCCGGGCTCTCGCCCGGGAGGACTTGGAGCGGCTTAGTGCGCGGCGGAGGCGGCGGCCGGAGCGGAGCCGGTCGCGGCCACGGGAACGCCCTTATTGAGGGCGAGCGCGGCGAGCAGCACGCTGACGAGCGCGAGCAGGCCGAGACCCTCGATCATGGCGGCCGGGATGATCATCATGGTCTGCAGGGACGAAGCGGCCTCCGGCTGACGGGCCGCGCCATCGAGCGCGGCGGACGCGAGCTTGGAGATGCCGTAGGCGCCGCCGACGAGGCAAAGGCCCGCGCCGAGGAAGACGCCGATGTACGAGATGCCGAGGTAGTCCATTTTCAAGTCTCCTGACGTCATGTTCCCGGAGCGCCCATGGCGACCGGGGTGCGACCTCCGCGTTTTTAGTGCGGGTGGACGGCTCCGCCGACGAACAAGGCGGTCAAGAACGTGAAGATGTACGCCTGGAGGAACGACACCAGGACGTCCATCGTGTAGATGAACAACGCCAGTCCCACCGACGGGACGACCATGCCGGCGCCGACGGCCCGGCCCATCTCCGCGAAGATGAAGATCATGCACAGGAACGCCAGCGAGACGATGTGGCCGGCGAGGATGTTCGCGAACAAGCGGATGCACAGCGAGATGCACTTGGCGAACATGCCGAACACCTCGATGACGAACAGCAGGGGCCACAGGATGAGCGGCACGCCGCCGGGCACGATGTGGACGACGTATGAGACGAGGCCCTGCTCCTTGACGCCGGCGAACTGGATCAGGCCGAAGGTGCACACGGCCATGCCGGCGGTGACCCACGGGTTGGCCGTGACCGCCTGCATGTGCGGCACCAGGCCGAGGAGGTTGCAGGTGAGGATGAAGAAGAAGAGGGAGAGGAAATAAGGAAGGTAGAAGCTCGCGTGGTGGCCGAAGATGGGCTCGAGGATCTCGTCGCGCACGAACACGGCCATCGGCTCGAACAGCGAGCGGAGGAACTTGGCGAAGGAAGACTGGGAGCGGGCGGCGAAGGTGAGGGAGACGATGGTGACGGCGCAGGCGATCCACATGGTGCGGATCAGCGGGGACATGCCGAGGTCCACGGGCAGGCCCGCGACGGTGGCCACGACGTTGTGCGACGTCTTGTGGTCCACGAGGTGGTGCGCGAGGATGCTTTCGAAATTCATTTCAGCCTTAGATGCCTCATCTCCAGCGTGAGCAGCAGCGTCAGAACGGCGAACACGTACGACACCAGCAGCGACTCCAACGACACGTCCTTGCGTCCCAACCCCCAGGCGAACAGCGCCCCGAGGACCGCCCCCCTCAGGGCCATCCCGCCCCCGAAGGCCCACCAAAAAACCTTCATCTCCCGGCCCCGCGCCCAGAACAGCCACGCGAGGCTCACGGACGTCGCCGCCCACGCCGCCGCGGTCCCGACGACGATGCCGGTCTTCTCATCCGGCCATATCCGCGCCGCGAGCAGCCCGCCGACGACGGCGATGACGCCGCCCTCGACGGCGGCGCGCGCCGCCGTCTTAAGGACGGCTGGCGACGAGGACGAGGCGGTAGAGACCGTATCCGATGCCAAAGAACGTTCCAACGAGCGTCCCCCACGGCGACGTGAGGAACTTCTTGTCGATCCAGTACCCGATGCCGACCCCGACCAAGACGAAGGACGCCAGCTCCCAACCTACGCTCATGGCGACGGCCCATGCGCGGCGGCGAGCGTTCTTTTCCTGCTCGTTATCCACGGATACCTCGCGACGGCGAGCGAATTGTAACAAGCGCTGGACGGGGTGTCAATTTTTCCCGGCCTCCAACGTCTCGTCGTTCTCAAAGAACAAAAAAGACCAGAGAGACGCCTCGCGGCGTCCTTCCCTGGTCTCATCCGATTAAGGTCGGATCGTGGATGCCCCGGGGCCGATCCCCCGAGCTACAGAGCGACGACTACACGATACCGCGAACGCGGCGCGGACCGCGCGGGCCCTGCGACCTAATTCGAAAAAGGCAAAGGTCCTAAGGGAACGGTGGCGGTGGACCTATCGGACTCTGTAATACCGGCTACACGGCCGCACTGTCATTTCGGGGAAAAATCGGCTATCCTGCGTCGTCATGACGGTCCCGGAAAAACCCGCCCGCATCCTCATCGCCGACGACCTCCCCGACCTGCTGTCCGCTCTTTCGGACACGTTGGAGCGGGAGGGTTTCGCGGTCACGGCCGTCTCGGACGGACAGGCCGCCCTGGACTCCATCCGCGCCGACCCTCCCGACATCGCGGTGCTCGACTTCAAGATGCCCAAGCTCACCGGCTTCGAGGTGTGCGCCGCCCTCCGCGAGGATCCCCTCCTCGAGAACCTCCCGGTGGTCATCCTCTCGGCCTCGGGCACGCGCGACTCCAAGGTCGAGGGCCTGACCTTGGGCGCGGACGACTTCATCTCCAAGCCCGTCGACGTCCGAGAACTCCTCGCGCGCATCCGCATGATCCTCAAGCGCTCCCGGCAGGGTCTCGACGCCAACCCCCTGACCAAGCTGCCCGGCAACCTCTCCATCGAGTCGCGCGTCGAGGGCAACCTGGCGGCCGGCAAGCCGCTGGCCGTGCTCTACGTCGACTTGAACCAGTTCAA
>CAZTZW010000302.1:0-4217 GCA_964618085.1 uncultured Elusimicrobia bacterium | reverse complement strand
GGCGGCGATGAGCGGGTCCTCGAGGCGGCGCGCCACCGCGCCGGGGCCCGTCTCGGCGCTCACCCAGGACTCCTGGTAGGCGCCGGCGCGGCCGCGGCGCGTCTCGATGATGGTGGTCTCGACGCCGCCGGCGAAGCGCGACAGCGTGCGGGCCCGGGCGGCGTCCAGGTCCTCGGCGGCGTAGCGGACCATGCGCTTCAAGGCGAGCGCGCCGAGGTGGACGTTCTGCTTGTCGTCGGTCGTGCGCAGGCTGCGGTCGAAGAGGCTCTCGCCGGGGCGCAGGGCCGGGCCGGCGGCCACCATGTCGGGGAACTGGCTGGGGTCGTAGGCGCGGCCGACGGGGTCGGGCAGGAAGTTGAACACGTCGAGGAAGCCGACGACGCTGCGGAATAGGCCGTAGCGCTCGGTCGTGCCGCCCTCGGTCTTGTACATGTAGGCGCGGCCCAGGTAGTGGTGCTGGCGCGGGTCGCGGCCTGTCATCAGCTCGATGGGCGCGCCGATGGCGCCGCGCGGCACCTCGAGCAGCAGGCTGCCCCACTGCCACGGCATGATGGCCCAGTTCTTGGTGCGCCAGAGCTTGGAGTCGGTGCGCTCCATCTTCTCGATGAGGTAGCGCTGGCCGAGGGTGACGGGCAGGGACCGCCCGTCGACGTTCTCCTCGTAGTGGCTGTAGCGCACCTTCATGCGGGCGTGGCCCTGCTCGTCGTAGACGTCCCGGTCGCCGCCCGGCGCCAGGTGCTTGAGCGTCCAGCCCGCCGTGGCGTCGTCGACGGCCGTATCGCCCGCGTACGCGCGGCGCAGGCGCCCGTCCTCGTCGATGACGGCGGCGGCAAGGCTGGTCAGCACGCCGGTCTGCGGACCGCCGCCGGGCACGACCTCGTCGAGGGCCGAGGGGCCGCGGGACGGGGAGGCCGCGGCGCGCACCACCGCCCCGGTCGCGTCGACCGACAGGGTCAGGTCGTCCGTGCGGTACAGCGTCCAGACGCCGGCGCGCCGCAGGATCTCCTCGGCGCCGGGGCGCAGCGAGGCGGCCTGTTTGTCGCCGCGCTCGGCGGGCAGGCCCAGCACTTCGTTCTCGGCGTTGATGACCGCGGTGCGCGCCTTGCGGTGCTCCTCGGCGGCCTTCACGAACACGCTCGCCTCGACGCGCTTGGCGTCGTAGTCGATCTTCGCCTGCTTCTCGGCCTCGGCGCGGCGCTCGAGCGCCGCCTTGGCGGCGGCCAGCGCGGCGCGCGCCTTGGCCAGGTCCTCGGCGGCGTTATCGTAGGCCTTGCGCTGCGCCTCGAAGTCGTCGCGCGAGCGGTAGAGCTGGGTCACGCGGCCGTTCTCGTCGCGCGCGAAGCCCCAGCTGTTGAGCTTGACCTCGAGCCAGCCGCGGCGCAGCTCGGCCGCCGCGTAGCGGCGCGCGTGCGCGATGAGCTCGGCGGCGCCGCGCGGCGAGACCGTCATCACGCGGAAGTCGCCGTCGTGCTCCGACTCCTTCAGGCTGGCCAAGGTCGGGAAACGGTCGCGGCGCAAGGGCTGCGAGCCGCCGTAGACCATCATGACCACGTCCTCGGGCTTGCGCGAGAGGGCGTCGAGCGGGTGCAGCGCGCGCTGGGCGCCGCGCGGACCCGCCGCGGCGGCCTCGAAGAAGAAGACGCGGCCCTGACGGTGCAGGCCTTCGGGGCCGAAGACCTGGGCGAAGGACCAGCCGGCCGCCGGCTGGCCTGCGGGGCCCGGGGCGACGAAGTCGGAGTCCTTCATGCGCTCGGCGAGCGAGCGGGCCGAGGCGTTGTCGGTCAGGTCGGCCGCGGAGCGGTCGCGGCGCGCCTGGGCGACGTCCACGCCGCCGATGACCTCGTAGCGCGTCCCGGGCGGGATGCGGTCCTGCTTGTCCGCGTCCTGCTTGGTCGCGGGGCGGTCCACGAACCAGCGGCCGTCGCGCTCGATGATGACGCCCTCGGCGCCGGGGTTGTCCTTGCCGGCCTTGAGCAGGCGGTCGAAGTCCTCGGCGGTGATCCACTGGTCCACGGTCCACGTGCGCAGGCCGTCGGGACCCACGCGGGTCAGCGCGTAGACGGGCTGGAGGTCGTCCTTGCCGTTGAGCCAGCGCTCGCGCGTCTGGCGCAGGACCTGGAGGGCCTCGGCGGCGGCGTCGACCTCGGCGGGCGAGCGCGAGGCCCAGCGCGCGGCGCGCAGGCGCGATTCCTCGAGGCCGATGAGGGCGTCCAGGGCGTCGAGGCCGCGGCCATGCTTGGCGCGCGCCTGCGCGCGCTCCAGGACCTGGGCCGCGCCGTAGAGGCCGTCGAGCGCGCGCACCGCGGCGGGGCTGGCGGCGACCTGCTCGCTCTCCAGCGTCAGGACGAACTCGTCGTCGAAAGCCTTCTGCGCCTTCAAGTAGGCGTCGAGGGTGACGTCGCGGAGCACGAAGCGGGTCGCGTCGTCGCCCGACTCGGTGAGGTACTCCGCCAGCAGGGCCTGCCGCGCCTGGTCGGCGGCGCGGGACTTCTCCTCGAGGCGCGTGAAAGCGCCGGCGACCGCGGGGTCGAGGTCCAAGGAGCGCCAGTAGTTCGCGCGCAGCTCGCGGCCGACGCCGAGCGCGGTCTCGCGCTCGAGGCGGCCCTTATCGGCGGAGTCCTCGGCGTGCGTGCGCAGCAAAGCGATCAGCTCGGCCGTGGGGCTGGCGCTGGAGTCGAGGCGGCCGAGCGCCCGGAACGCCTCCTCCAGGGCCGCGCGCAGCTCCAGGCGCTTGCCCTCCTTATCGTTGCGCATCAGCAGGTCCGCGCGCTCCGCCGGCGAGAGCGCGGCGTGCTCCACCGCGCTCGCGTCGACGAGCGCGACGCGATAGACCTGCGCGGCGCGCTCGATGCGGGCGCGGACCTCGGCGGACACGCCCGGCGACAGGCGCGCGAGGAGCGCGTCCGAGCGGCCCGCGAAGGCGGGGTCGGCGTAGCTCTGCGACCAGAAGTCGAGGAGCTGGTCGCGCGTGCCGGGGCGAGCGGTGTGGCGCGGCTCGCTCTTCATGGGAGGCACGAACGGCCGCAAGGTGGAGCCGCCGACGCCCAGGGCCTCGAGCTCGGTGACCAAGGTGATGAAGACCGACTTGGTCTCCACCATCTGGCGGGCGAAGGCCGTCCAGGCGTCCACCAGGCGCTGCTCGGCCGCGCGCAGCTCGGCAAGGCCCTCGGCGCTGTTCGCCTGCGCGGTGCGCGCGAGCAGGTCGGATTCCGCGGCCTCGATGAGGCGGCGCTGAGCCTCCAGGCGCTTGGCGCCGTCCTCGACGCGGGACATCAGGGAGTGAAGGCGCAGGGACAGCTCCTGCAGGCGGCCGGAGGACTGCAGCTCCTTGCGCAGGACGTCGGTCATCACGTTCTCGAGGCCGCGCTCGATCTCGCGGGGGTCGGGCGCCTCGATGAAGCCGCTGCCGATGGCGCGGCCGCGGAACACGCCGAAGGCGGCCACCGGCGTGAAGCCCTTGTAGCTCATGCGCTCGGCGATGGTGTCGGCGCGGATCTGCTGCATCAGGCCGTCCTCGTTGCCCAAGGCCGGGGGCAGGCCTCCGTCGAAGAGGGTGCGGCGGATGGAGTCGAGCTGGCGCGCGCGGATGTCGGCCACCAGGCGGCCGGAGAGGTCTCGCAGGTCCGCCGCGGGAGAGGCCTCGTCGGGGACCAGCGCCAGGATGCTGGAGAGCGGCGTCTCGGGCGACAGGCCGAGCAGGGCCACCAGCTCGTCGCGCGAGGCCTCCAAGCGCGCGCGCAGCTCGGCGGCGACGCGCGAGGGGTCGCCGATGCCCGCGCCCGCGCCGCGGTGCTCGATCCAGCGCAGGAGGCGCGCGTCGCTCTCGAACTGAGCGGCCAGGATGTCGGCGCGCGCGGACGCGCCGACCAAAGCGTGGCGGTACAGCCGCTCGGCCTTCTCCTCGCGCAGGCGCGCCAGGGCGATCAGCACCTCGGGGGGCGTGTTCATGTCCTTCAGGCGCACCTCGACCCAGCCCTCCACGTAGTTGCGGTCGATGGGGATGTGGCCCAAGGTCTGCTTGGCGACGTAGTAGCGCACGAAGGCCGCCGAGCGGTGGCGCAGGGTCTCCGGGCCCATCATGTCCACGCGCTCCTCGGGCGGCACGGCGGCGGCGGCCTGCGAGGCGGCGGCCAGGCGGCTCTTGAGCTCGGCCCAGCTGCCGGGAAGGGCGCCGCGGCGCGGCGCGTCGGGGACCTCGCCCAGCGACAGCAGCTGGG
>CAZTZW010000301.1:0-4239 GCA_964618085.1 uncultured Elusimicrobia bacterium | reverse complement strand
ACGACGAGGGACGGCGTCGCCGCGCGCACGAGCGCGCGGGCCGCGGGCGCGTCGGACAGGTCGTAGTCGAGGCGGCGCGCCAGGAAGGGTCGGCGCGGGGCCAGCCGCTCGGCGAGCGGACCCGCGAGGAAGCCGCCGGCGCCGGTCAAGAGGACGCGGGCCACGCGCCTCTCAGACGTTGTAAAGACCGGACTTGTAGTCGGCGAGATGCGCCCGGACGTACTCGACGGTGCGCGCCAACCCCTGCTCGAGCGGCACGCGCGGGCGCCAGCCCAGCAGCTTGCGGGCTTTGGCGTTGCCGCAGATGAGGCGCATGACCTCGCTGCGCTCGGGACGCACGCGGGCGCGGTCCTCGCGCGTGGCCGCCTTGCGGCCCGTCAGCTTCATGAGCAGCCGAGCGGTCTCCCCGATCGTCACGCCGCGGCCCGATCCCACGTTGATGACCTCGCCAACGGACTTGGGCGACGCCGCGACGGCCAGGAAGCCGTCGACGGTGTCGGCGACGTAATTGAAGTCGCGCACGGGGGTCAGCGAGCCCAGCTCGAGCTTCGGGTCCGGCTGCAGAAGCTGGCAGATGATGGTGGGAATGACGGCGCGTGCGGACTGGCGGGGGCCGTAGGTGTTGAAGGGGCGGCATACGGCCACGGGAAGCCCGAAGGATCTCTCGAAGCTCAGCGCGAGCTGGTCGGCGCCGATCTTGGTCGCGGCGTAGGGCGACTGGCCCTGGAGAGGATGCTCTTCGTCGATGGGCACGTAGCGCGCGGTGCCGTAGGTCTCCGAGGTGGAGGTGTGGACCACCTTGCGCGTCTTGGCGCGTCGGGCGGCCTCGAGGACATTGAGGGTCCCGGAGACGTTGGCGGCGACGTAGGAGGCGGGCGCCGCGTAGGAGTAGGGGATGGCGATGAGCGCGGCCAGGTGGAAGACGACGTCGGAGCCGACGACCAGGTCGTTGACGCAGCCGGGGTCGGTGACGTCGCCCGGCCGGATCTCGACGCGGCGGGCGAGGACGGGGTCCAGCTCCTCCAGGAAGCCCCAATGGCCGCGTGAGTTGTAGTGCGTCATGGCGCGCACCTTGGCGCCGCGGCGGGCGAGCTCCTCGGTGAGGTGGGAGCCGATGAAGCCCCCGGCCCCGGTCACGGCCACACGGACGTTCTTCCAGTTCATGCCGAGGGGGATTCTATCACTTGCCGGTCACGTCGGCGAGGAGGCATTGGAGCGCCCGGACGGCGTTCGCCGGGGAGAGCGGCCAGTGGGACAGCATCTTTCGGCGATACGCGCGGCGGAGCGCCGTGTCCGAGCCGGGCTCGAGCAGGGCCCCGCAGGCGGAGCGGAAGACGAAGGAGAGCCGCCGCCTCATCCGAAGCCGGTCGATGAGGCCCGGGTGGGCGCCGAGGTGGGTCGAGAAGTGCTCCCGCAGAAGCGCCTCGTGGCGGTCGTGGTGGTAGGCGACGCGGCTCGACGCCGAGCCCGGGACCAAGGTGTATGAAGCGAGGGACCTGTCGAGGAAGCGGAAGGGACCGACCTTCGCCAGCCGCAGCCAGAAGTCGTAATCTTCGACCGTGTTGAACCTCTCTCCTTCCCTGAAGCCGCCCACGGCCAGCGCCTTGTCCCGACGAAACGTCGCCGCCGAGGGGGAGACGGCGTTGGCTCGGAAGAGGAGGCTCTCGTACATGTCGGGCGCGGCCGGTCCCTTGCGTTCGACGCGGAGCACGCGGCCGTTCTGGACGACGTCGATGTGGTGGCCGACGAGGACGGTCTCGGGGTGGGCGTCGAACTCCCGGACCGTCGCCGCCAGCTTGTCGGGGGTCCAGAAGTCGTCGTGGTCGAGCAGGGCGATGAGCTCGCCCTTGGCCGCGGCCATGCCGGCGTTGCGCGCGGCGGCGATGCGGCCGTTGGCTTGGCGCACGCAGGAGCCCGCCGCGGCGTTCTTCGCGAGCCAGGCGTCCACGACGGGCTTGGTGTCGTCGGTCGAGCCGTCGTCGACGACGACCAGCTCCCAGTCCGTGAAGGTCTGCGCCTTCACCGAGTCCAAGGTAGCCGCGATGAACCGGGCGGCGTTGTAGGCGGGGATGACGACTGAGACGCGGGGCATTACAGTCCGAGCTTGCGCACGTCGTGTATCTGGACGAGGCCGACGGCCTTGCCGGTCTTGTCCACGACGGGCAATACGGAGAAGGGGCGCGGCCGGTCGGTCATGACCTCGACGGCTTCCATCGCCAAGCGGTCGGGCAGGATGGAGGTGGCGCGCGGGTTCATGACCGAGGCCGCGGCGCGGCGCTCGAGGCCGCCCTTCTCCATGGCGGCGCGCAGGTCGGCGTCGGTGACGAGGCCCTTGAAGCGCCCGCGCGCGTCCACGACGAGCGCGGCGCCGGCGTGCTGGGCCGTCATCTCGGCGATGAGGCGCTTGATGCCGTCGCTCTCGCGGACCTTGGGCAGGTCCGCTCCGGAGCGCATCACGTCGCGCACGCGCAAAGTCAGCCGCTTGCCGAGCTGGCCGGCGGGATGGTTGAGCGCGAAGCGCTCCTTGGTGAAGCCGCGGAGCTCCATGAGCGCGACGGCCAGCGCGTCGCCCACGGCCAAGGCCGCGGTCGTGCTGGCGGTCGGAGCCAGGTCCAGCGGGCACGCCTCGCGCGACACCGGCGTGTGGAGGACCACGGCCGCGGCCTTGCCCAAGGTGGACCCGGGCGTGGCGGTGATGGCGATGAGCTTCACGCCCAGGCGGCGCAGGGCGGGCAGCAAGGTGTTGAGCTCCGCGGACTCGCCGGACTTCCCGATGGCGAGGACCAGGTCGCGCCGCTCGACGAGGCCGACGTCGCCGTGCAGGGCCTCGGCGGGGTGCAGGTGCAGGGCGGGCGTGCCGGTCGAGGAGAGCGTGGCCGCGATCTTCACGGCGACGTGCCCGGACTTGCCCACGCCGGTGACGATGACCTTGCCCCGGCAGGCGGCCATGAGGGCGACGGCCTTGACGTAGGCGGGACCGGCGGCCCGCCGCGCGGCGGCCACCGCCCGGGCCTCGAGGTCCAGCGTGCGCCGCACGGAGTCCAAGGCCGCCTTCGCGTTCTTCAAGCGCCGCCCTCCATGTGCTCGCGCATGTCGGCCAGCCCTTCGGCCAGGCCGAGGGCCCTCACGCCGAGCTCCTTCTCCATGCGCTTGACGACGAAGGTGGTGTCCGGCGGGCGCTTGGCGATGGAGGGGAAGCGGGCGCTGGTCACGCGCTTGATGAGCCCTCCGTCGAGGCCGAAGGTCTTCGCCACGGCCAGGCCGAACTGATAGCGGTTCACGACGTCCTTGCCCGCCAGATGGAAGACGCCCGTCGGCCGCTTCTTGAGCACGGCCCAGAGGGCGCGCCCGCACTGATGGTTGTAGAGGGGGTTCTCGCGGACGTCGTCCACGAGTTCGACGGATTCGCCGCGCAGCAGTTTCTCATAGACCCAGGTCGCGGGGTTGGGGCGCGTCACGGTGCGGTTCCAGCCGTA
The DNA here is from genome assembly GCA_964618085.1 of uncultured Elusimicrobia bacterium. Lineage (GTDB taxonomy): Bacteria > Elusimicrobiota > Elusimicrobia > UBA1565 > UBA9628 > GWA2-66-18. The sequence continues at coordinate 763 of CAZTZW010000301.1, read as the reverse complement.
CATGAGGATGGGGCGCACGATGGTCCACTTCTCGAGGGTCTCCTGGACGAGGCGCTCGCACTCCACCTTGAGCCGGCCGTACTTGTTGACGGGGTTCGTCGCGTCCTTCTCCGAGTACGGGGCGCGCTTCCCGTCGAAGACGGCGTTGGTCGACACGTAGACGAGATGGATGCCGCGGGTGCGGCAGGCGGCGGTGACGTTGAGGGTGGAGACGATGTTCGACTCCAGGGACTCCGCGTACTTGGTCTCGACGTAGTCCACGCTGGCGATGCCCGCGGCGTGGATCACGGCGTCGAACTTGGTCCGGTCGAACAGCCTCTCCACCGCCCTCTTGTCGCGCAGGTCGACGCTCAAGTGACGGGCGCGCTTGGCCGGGACCTTGTAGTCGCGCAGGTGGACGGAGGTGATGCCGACCCCGGAAGGGGCCGTCTCCTCTAATCCCTTCCCTAATAGGCCGGTTCCGCCGGTGACCAGGATGTTCGGCCGGGCGCTCATCAGGGGGATTCTACCATTTCGTATGATGGGCCCATGAGACCCCTCCTCGCCCTCGCCGCCGCCGCCGTCTTGACCGCCTGCGCCGGACGGGGGAAGGCGCCTCCCGCCGTCGCGCCCCAGGACGAGTTCCTGGCCCGGCTCGCCGCCCTGTGCGGCAAAGCCTTCGAGGGCCGCATCGCCGCCAAGGTCGGCGGAGGCGCCGGTCCCGACCCCTTCGAAGGCAAGACCTTGGTCATGCACGTGCGCGAGTGCGCGCCGGGCGTCGTGC
>CAZTZW010000300.1:0-4263 GCA_964618085.1 uncultured Elusimicrobia bacterium | reverse complement strand
ACGAACGAGAGAGAGCGAAGCGGATGAAGAGTATATCCCCCCTCGGGGGAGTGGTGACGCCGTACCCGGATGCGCGGTCCAGGCCGCAGGGCGCCGGGCGCCCGCGCTTGCCCCGTACCGGGAACCATTTTGGTGACGGAGATGTGGACGGACACAAGGAGAACAAACGCATGAAGACGCAAGGGAGGACGAAGGGCTGGACGGTCCTGGGAGCGCTGGCGCTCCTGGGGACGCTGTTCGTCGGGCAGGCTTCGGCGGCGCAGTCGGACTCGCTGACGGTGACCATCACGCCGGTGGCCGCCTACGAGGTCGACATCACGACCGGCGGCGACTCGGACCCGCTGCTGAACCTGGGCAGCGTCAACCTGGGCGCGAGCACGTTCACGGTGAACGTGACGACCGTCGAGGTGCGCAGCTCGTACGCGACGACGGAGCTGAGCGTCCGCGCGCAGGTCATCAGCGGCGGCTTCAGCATCGACACGGACACGACGTCGCAGGAGACCGACGCGCTGCAGGCGTGGGCGATCTTCACCGACACGAGCATCGTGACGACGGCGGCGGCGCAGGCGGGCACCGGCGACTTCGACGCCAGCGACCTGCTGTTCACGACCAACCGCGACGTGGGCGACCCGGGCACGGGCTCGCGCTTCTACGAGCTGGCGCCCGCGGACGCCGGACGCAAGGACATGGAGGACCTGCCGTCGGTCCTGGCGGGCGGCGGCGCCATCATGGCCTCGAAATCGCACTTGTGGATGAAGTTCACGATGCCGCCGGTGGCCTCGGCGCCTACCATCGGCACGGCGCAGAGGGTGTACATCACAGTGACGGCCGGAGCGACCAACTGATGATGGATTGACGTTCTCGCTGTCCTCCCTACGGGGGAGCGGCCTGGAGCCGCTCCCCCCAAGGGGAGGGAAGAGAGGACATATGAAGAAGACGAACGAGAGAGAGCGAAGCGGATGAAGAGTATATCCCCCCTCGGGGGAGTGGTTCTGGCGTTGTCGGCTCTGGGCTTCCTGGCTCCGCAAGGGGCGCAGGCGAAGGTCGGCCTGGCGGCGCGCTTCGGGGACGTCATCCTCGAGGGCGCGAAGCCGGGCGAGACCTACAACCTGCGCGAGGTGGCGCGCATCCCCTTCGGCGTCGAGAACACCGGGGACGCGCCGACCGACGTGGTCATCGAGTTCGAGAGCCCGCGCCCGTCGGCGCTGGCCAAGGACTACGAGGCCATACCGGACCCGACGTGGTTCAAGGCCATCCCGGACCGTCTCAGCCTGCCCGCGAAGGGGCGGGGCTTCTGCGACGTCCTGCTGACCATCCCGGACGACAAGGCCCTTATAGGGAAGAACTACCAGGTGCTGGTGATAGCGCGCAGCGTGAGCACGGGCGGCTCGCTGTACGGGGTCGCCATCCAGAACCGGATGCGGGTCTCCATCGGGCCCGGGCCGGAGTCGCTGAAGGAGGAGAAGCGCAAGAAGGCGATGCAGCAGTTGGACTTCGACGTGACGCCCAAGGCCCTGTATCTGAACGAGGTGCCGGTGGGCAAGGCCTGGGACGCGCGAAAGGAGGCCAAGAAGACCATCCGTGTCGCCAACTACGCGCCGGACAAGCTGGAACTGCTGCTGTCGCCGGACAAGTGGGACCGCCGTTTCCCCCTGCCGGACGGCTACGACGAGATCCCGGACCCGTCGTGGCTCAAGATGGCCAAGGCGACGGTGACGGTGGCGACGGAGGAGATCGGACTGGCGTCGCTGATCGTGAACGTGCCGGACAAGCCGGAGCATCGCGGCAAGAAGTGGGCCGCCACGGTGAAGACGGGGCTGACGACGGGGTTCTGGCTCGATTCGCCGGTGAAGGTGTTCGTGGAGACCGCAAAGTAGGAGGCATGTGAGAGACGGAGACGGCATGGAGGCGACGGTGCGGACCGGGCGCGTGAGCGCTAGGGCCGGACTGTTCATGCGCGCGGCTCTCGCCGCGGCGCTGGGCTGGGCTCTGCCCGCCTGGTCGCCGGCGCCGGCCGCCGCCGCCGGCCCCGTGGACTCCCTCGCCGTCACTCTGACCGTGCGCGACGCCTGGCCTCCCTCGCCCGTCACCGACCTCACCGGTCTGCCGGGCGCGGAAGGGCAGATGCTGCTCGAGTGGACGGCGCCCGAGGCCAACAACTACTCCCTGACCGGCGCCTGGACCCCGGCCGCCGGCTATCAGATCCGCATCGCGACGTTCAGCCTGTTCTCGATGGGCAACAGCACGGCCGCCTGGTGGGCTGAGGCGACCGACGTGCGCAGCCTGCCCGCGCCGGCCGTCTCCGCGACCCCCCCGACGCCGGGCACCCCGGGCACGACCGACTCGCTCCTGCTCTCCAACCTGGAGCCGGGCGTCACGTACTGGGCGATGATCATCAGCAGCGACGCCAACGGCAACTACTCTGACGGCGACACGCTCGCCAGCGCGGGCGACCCTGCCTACGAGCTCGTTTACGACGCCGCGCCGCCCACTCCGCTCAACCTGACCGTGACCCAGACGGGCATCTCCACCTTCACGGTCCGGTTCGGCTCGGTCAGCGCCTACGACCTGGACTTCTACCGCATCTACATCGACTCGACGGCGCCCTTCGACTTCGTCGACGGCTGGACGGTCACGCGCGACTCGTCGCCGGCGACGGCGACCGTCAGCGTGCTGATCACCGGCCTCCAGATCGGCAGCTACACCGTCCGCGTGGCCGCGGTGGACAAGGGCGTGCCGGGCTACGGCGGCCAGCCGTTGGAGAGCGCCTATACCGCTTCCGTCGCCGCCGAGCTGGTCCAGCTCCTCTTCCCCGCGCAGGCGCCCTACGGCATCGCGCTGACCACGGCCGGCTTCACGTCCACTCTGCGCTGGATGCCGGTCGTGCGCTACGCCAGCGGCGTGCCGTTCGAAGACCCGTCGGCGCCCACGGCTGACGAGCTGACCGGCTACCGCGTCTACCGCGCCACCGCGCCGACGCGCGGCGTCTGGACCATCCCCGACCCGAGCGCCATCATCGTCGGCACTACGACCTTGTCCTGGACCGACCTGGCCGGCGGCCCGCAGTACTACTACCACGTCAAGGCGCAGAACGCGAGCAGCCTCTCGCGCATGTCCGTCGTGCGCGCGGCCGGCTCGAAGTCGGCGTGGGTCGTGGCGCCCGACGATCAGAGCTCGATCGAGGTCTTCTCCAACAGCGTCCAGCCTGTCGAGGGCCAGCACGTGGCGGGCGCGGGCGTCGCGTCCGACCCGATGAGCGCCTACCTCGTCGAGGCGACCAGCCGCCCGCACGACGTCGGCGGCCGCATCCTGCGCTCCATCGACTTCGGCGCCTGGAAGGGCGGACTGACGCCCGAGCCCCACTTCGCCGTCAATCAGATGGGCATCGTCCGCATGCACTACGACCTCGGCGCCTCGGGATCGGTCACCGCCGCCGGCTACGAGCCGATGGCCGGCGTGACCAACTCGCCCGAGAACATGAGCGTGTACTGGTTCAACGGCTCGAAGTGGGTCCAGCTCTACGGCGAGCTGGACACGCACGCCCAGGTCATGAGCGTCGAGAGCAAGTTCTTCGGCCAGTACCAACTGCGCACCGTGGAGCGCCCGCAGGCGTTCAACTTCAACCAGGCGGGCATCTCCAACCGTATGGTCACTCCCAACGGCGACGGCAAGAACGACTCCGTGGTGTTCCGCTTCGACAACCCGCGCGACTCCGAGGTCTCCATCCGCATCCTCGACCTGCGCGGCAAGCAGGTGGCGACCGTCACGACCCCGGGCGATACCGCCTTCAGCCGCATGTGGACCCCCGGCCCCGCCCTCCCGGGCGGCGTGTACATCTATCAGATCGAGTCCGAAGGCCAGGTCTTCTCCGGCACCATCGTCCTCATCAAGTAAGCGGTTCGCTTCCAGTATCATCCAGTGTCGTTCAGTATCGTTTCAAGACTCCGAACGGGGCCCAGAAAGGGCCTAGAGACGCTCCTGAATCTTCGAAGAGGGTTCGTCCCTCTGTAACATCGATTTCGCGGCCTCCTTATATACTCCGGAAGCATGGCCGCCCTGCTCAAGCCCTTCGTCCTTCTCCTGACCCTCGCGGTCGGGGCTTTGGCCGCCTCCTTGCGGCCCGCGGCCTTCACCTTCGGCGGCGTCATCAACCGCTTCGTGACGCCCAACGGCGACGGCAAGAACGACTCCGCTACGTTCTCGTTCACCAACCCGCGTGACTCGGGCGGCACCCTCAGGATCTACGACGTGCGCGGCCACAAG
>CAZTZW010000299.1:0-4266 GCA_964618085.1 uncultured Elusimicrobia bacterium | reverse complement strand
CGGGCTGCCCGCTTCCTTCCTCGGCGCCTATCACGACTTCGCGACGTTCCGCGCCAGCGCCGGAGCGCCGGCGCCCGGCGGCGCGCGCGACGCGGCGGGAGGGCTGGCGTGGTTAGGGGCCGCGGCGCTCCTGCGCGCGTGGCTGCCCCATGCCGGCCCCGAGTCCTTCTCCGGCGCGGGTCTATGGGGCTGCGCGGCCGGGGCCTTCCTCGCGGAGGGAGCCATGTGGCTGGGCACGTATCGTCTCGTCGAGGGCTTGTCGCGGCTGTGCGGCTTCGACGTCCCGCGTCAGTTCGACCGCCCCTGGCTGGCCCTGTCCGTGCTCGACTTCTGGCGCCGCTACTCGGCGCAGAACCGGGCATGGCTGCTCAAGTACGCGCTCTTCCCCCTCCTGCGCCGGGGCTGGCCGGCGCCGGGCGCGGTGGGAGCCGCTTTCGCGCTGAGCGCCGGGCTCAACGCGCTGCGCTTCTCCGGCGTCTTCCTCGACGGAGGGGCGCGCGCGGCGCTGGGCGCGGCGACCGCCTTCGCGCTGTTCTTCGTCCTCTTCGGCGCGGCCGCGGCTCTGGAGTCGGCGCTGCGGCCGACCCCGCCCGAGACCGCGGGAGGCCGGCTGCTGCGGCGCGCGGTCCTGGCACTGGGGCTGGTGTGGCTCTGGTCGCCGCTCACCTTCATCGCCCCTCCCGCCGACTCCTCCCCCGCGCGCGCGCTGCGCGGCTGGAAGGACTCGGCCGGGCGCATGCTCGCGCCCTGGCGGACTCCATGAGCGGGCGCCGCGAGAAGGCGCTGGAGGCCGCGCGCGCCGCGCTCGAGCCGAGCCTGGGCGAGCGGGCGCGGACTTTGGACCTCGACGCCGACCTTTTCGAGGCCGGGCTCGACTCCATCGGGCTCTTCGGCCTCCTGGCCGCCGTGGAAGAGGCCGTGGGGCGCCGTCTGGAGCCGGGGCGCCTGATGCCCGGACGCCTGCGTACGCTCCGCGGCGTGGTCGACGCCGTCCTCTAGCGCGCTGCCTCGAAGGTCCAGACCGCGTGGAACGGCGGCAGCGGGACCTTCTCGACGAGCCGGTAGCCCGCGGACCCCAACGTCTTGTCGCGCGCGCTGTTGGCCAGGTACCAGTCGATCTCAGGAGCGGAGGACCAATAGGGCCGGTCGACGGCGCCGGCCAGGTAGGGCCGGTAGCGCGCGATCAGGAGGAGCTTGTTGAGTCCCTGCATGAGGCCGTACAGCTGCTGTTCCATCTGCACGAGCTCCCGGCGGGGCGCGCCGCCGAGCGCCAAGCGGTGCAGGAGCCATAGAGCGTACTTCTCTTCCTGCGGGGTGAAGCCCGCGCCGGGCGCGCATTCCAAGGCCGGGCAGGTCAGCGCGTAGAACTTCCAGTCGAGGTTGCGGTTGAGATGGAACAGCGTCATGCGGCGCAGGGACTCCTTCCCGTCGCCGCGGCGGCGGATATGCTCCTCGAGCGGCGCGCGCAGGTGGACGCCGAACGGCCCCCCCGGCGGCTCCTGGAGGATGCGCGCGACGAGCCCGTCCCAGTCGGCGACGTCTTCCGCGTAGAAGGAGCGGTCCGGGACCGCCTCGCTCTCCACCAGCACCAGGCGTCCGCCGGGGGCGAGCAGGCCGCGCAGCGCCGCGTAATAGGCGGGCCGGTCGGTGATGTAGTTGTAGACGTCGTACATCAGGATGCGGTCGTAGCGGCGCCCGCCGTAGAGGGCGTCCACGCCCGTGCTCACGTGCAGCGCCTCGATGTTGCTCAGCCCGGCGCGGCGCGCTTCCTCCCGTATGTGGCTCGTCATGCGCTCATCGACGTCGGCGGCGTAGACGCGTCCCGTCCCGGACAAGCGGCGCGCCATCGCGCGCGCCTGGCGGCCGGTCCCGGCGCCGATGTCGAGCACGGCCATGCCGGGGCGCAGCCCCATGAGGTCGAGGACCCGCTCGATGCGCTCGTCTTTGAGCGTCTGCGTGCGCACGATGAGGTCTAAGTCGTCGTCGCGATAGATGGAGGCCGCCTCGACGGCGGAGCACGACGCGAGGAGGACGGCGAGCAGGACGTGGCGCATGGGTCGCGGTGAGGGCTCTCCGAGCCGCATGATACAACACTTGCCGCCGTGCAGAAGGGCTTCGGCGCAATGTTATACTGCCGTATGTTCCGGCTGCCCCGAGGCGCGGTCCTGCGCGAGGCGTCCTCCGGACGGCGCCGCGACGCGCCCGCGCTGCGGCTCGAGACCGCCTCTAAGGCCGAGGCGTGGAAGAAGCGCGGCGTCCGCGCCGGCTCGCGCGTGCCGCTGGAGGCCGTCCCGGGAGCGGGCTTCGTCTGCGACCTGCTCGCGCTCTGGGAGTTAGGCGCCTGCGTCGTGCCGTTCGACCCCGCCCTGCCGCGCGAGCAGCGCGAGGCGATCCTCGCGGGCTGGGGGCCTCGGGCCGAGCGCCCCGACGAGGCGCTGATCCTCCAGACCTCGGGCACCACCGCCGTCCCTCGGGGCGTCGTCTTGACCCGCCGCGGGCTCGCCTCGCGCCTGAGGGCGCTGCGCGCGGCGGTGCCGCGGGAGGCGCTGGGACGGGCGCTGTGCGTCCTGCCGTCCCATCACGGCCACGGGCTCATCGGCGGGCTCCTGCTGCCGTTGTCGGCGGGCGCGGAGGTCGTCGTCGCCCCGTTGGGCGGGGCCTCGGGTTTCGACCTCGGCGCGGCCGTCGAGGAGTTCTCCCCCTCTTTCGTCACCGCCGTGCCGGCGCTGTGGCGGGCGGTCCTGCGCGTCTCCCGTCCGCCCCGCCGTCCGGCGCTGCGCCGCGTCCACAGCGCCTCCTCGCCGCTGTCCGCCGCGCTGCGGCGGGACGTCGCGGCTTGGACGGGCGGAGCGGAGCTGGTCGACGTCTACGGCATGACCGAGACCGCGAGCTGGATCAGCGGCAGCGAGCCGGGCGAGTCCCGCGAAGGCGTGGTGGGCCGCGGCTGGGGCGCGCGCCTGCGCGTGGACGCCGAGGGCGAGGTCTGGGTCCGCTGCGCCTCGCTGTTCGCTGGCTACGCGGGCGGCGCTCGGACGGAGGCGGGCCGCCGCGTCGGAGGCTGGTGGCGCACGGGCGACCGGGGCGTCATGGAGCGCGACGGCTCCCTGCGGCTGCTCGGACGCTTGGACGACGCCATCGACCGCGCCGGAGTGACCGTGCAGCCCGAGGAGGTCGAGGCCGTCGTCTCCGCGCATCCGAAGGTCGAGGACGTCTGCGTGTTCGGCCTGCCGCATCCGATCGCCGGCGAGGAGGTCGCGGCCGGGGTCGTCTGGAAGCGCGGCGCGGCCGTCGCGGAGCTCGAACGCTGGTGCGTCCGGCGTCTGGCCCCGGCGAAGGTCCCGCGCCGCTGGTTCTCCCTGGAGCGGATGCCCCGCACGCCGTCCGGCAAGCTCCGCCGCCGCGAGGTCGCGGATATATGCGCGCGCTCCCGGCCGACGCGCGTCTCGCTCTGATGCTCGATCCGATGCCCGTCGGCGCCCTCATCGCCACCGACCGGCGCCCGCGCCTGCTCGAGCGGTGCCTGGCCGGGCTCTTGTCGGGCCCCACGCCGGGACTGGTCCACGTGCTGGTCGTCGTCCAGGAGGACGACGAGGAAGGCGCGCGCGTGGTCGACGCATGGACGCGCCGGGACGCGCGCGTGGAGATGGTCTTCACCCGCCGCCGCTCGCGCAGCGCCGCGCGCAACGAGGCGGCGGCCCTCTCGAAGGGACACTGGATCTGGTTCATCGACGACGACGCCGAAGCGCTTCCCGGCGCGTGCGCGGTGCTCCAGGAGGCCATCGCGGCCTGGCCCGCCGCGCGGGCCGTGGGCGGTCCGAACGTCGGGCCCGCCGGCGCGTCGCCCTTCGAGAGGGCGGCCGACGCGGCGCTCTCCTCCGCGCTCGGCGCGGGACGCATGTCCCGACGCTACCGGGAGGGCGGCCCGGCCGGTCCCTGCGGCGAGCGGGAGCTCATCGCCTGCAACCTCGCCGTCGACAAGGACGAGTTCCTCGCGCGGCGCTTCGACGAGCGGCTCGACTACGGCGAGGAGACCCTCCTGCTCGCGCGCATGCGACTGGACGGCCTCTTGCTCGTGCGCGAGCCGCGCCTTGTCGTCACGCACCGGCGCCGCGACGGCTGGAGGGCGTACGCGCGCCAGGCCTGGCGCTCGGGCGTGGGCCGCGGGCGTCAGACCGCGCTGCTGCCCGCCTCTTTCTCGCCGGAATGCGCGGGCCCCGCGTCGCTGCTCGCGGCGGCGGCCGCCGCGCCGTGGTCGGCGGGGGCGAG
>CAZTZW010000298.1:0-4267 GCA_964618085.1 uncultured Elusimicrobia bacterium | reverse complement strand
AGGCGGTGCAGGACTTCCAGGAGCTTCGCCACGTCGGCGAAGTGCAGCCCGGTCGTCGGCTCGTCCAGCACGTACAGCGTGTCGCCGGTGCCGCGGCGGGCGAGCTCGGTGGCGAGCTTCACGCGCTGGGCCTCGCCGCCGGAGAGGGTGGTGGCGGCCTGGCCGAGCGCGACGTAGCCCAGGCCCACGTCCTCGAGGGTCTTGAGCACGCGCGTCATGGGGGCGTGGGCCTCGAGGAACACCCGCGCCTCGGACACCGACATCGCCAGCACCTCGGCGATGTTCTTCCCTTTGTAACGGACGGACAGCGTCTCGTCGTTGAAGCGCTGGCCCTTGCACTCGTCGCACTGGACGTAGACGTCGGGCAGGAACTGCATCGAGATCTGGAGGACGCCGTCGCCCTCGCAGGTCTCGCAGCGGCCGCCCTTCACGTTGAAGGAGAAGCGGCCGGGCTTGTAGCCGCGGGCCTTGGAGGCGGGCAGCATGGCGAACAGGTCGCGCACCGGGCCCCAGAGGCCGGTGTAGGTCGCGGGGTTGGAGCGGGGCGTGCGCCCGATGGGCGTCTGGTCGACCAGGATGATCTTGTCGATGTCCTCGACCCCGGTGATGGACTTGTGCTTGCCGGGGGCGTCCTTGGCGTCGTGCAGCTTCTGGGCCAGCGCCTTGTAGACGATCTCGTGCACCAAGGTCGACTTGCCCGAGCCGGAGACGCCGGTGACGCAGACCAGCTCGCCGAGGGGGATGTCGACGTCGAGGCCCTTGAGGTTGAACTGCTGCGCGCCGCGGACCTTGAGCCAGCCCTTGGGCGGGCGGCCCTTGGAGGGCGGGGGGCGGTGGCCTTCGCCCCTCAGGTAGGCGCCCGTGAGGGACTCCTTCGACTTCAGGATGGCCGAGACCGGCCCCTGGGCCACGACCTTGCCGCCGTGGACTCCCGCGCCGGGGCCGAGGTCGACGACCCAGTCGGCGGTGCGGATGGTCTCTTCGTCATGCTCGACCACCAAGAGGGTGTTGCCGAGGTCGCGCAGGCGGCGGAGGGTGTCCAGCAGGCGCGAGTTGTCGCGGGGATGCAGGCCGATGGACGGCTCATCGAGCACATACATCACGCCGGTGAGGCCGGAGCCGATCTGGGTGGCGAGGTGGATGCGCTGGGCCTCGCCGCCGGCCAAGGTCTCGGAGGCGCGGTCGAGGGTCAGGTAGTCCAGGCCGACCGCCGAGAGGAACTCGATGCGGGAGGTGATCTCCTTCATCACCTGGCGGGCGATGGCGCGCTCGGTCTCGGTGAACTTCACGTCCTTGAAGAAGGCGCGGGCCTTCTCCACCGACATGCGGACGATCTCGTGGATGCCGCGGTCGCCGATCTTGACCGCGAGCGCCTCGGCCTTGAGGCGCGCGCCCCTGCAGCTCGGGCACAGCGACTTGCCCATGAAGCGCTCGGCGATGGCGCCTTTGACGAAGTCGGACTCCGACTCCTTGGCGCGGCGCTCGAGGTTCTTGATGACGCCCTCGAACTCCTGCGGGTTCTTGGCCCAGGAGGGGGTGTAGGTGCCGCCGCCGCGCAGGATGATCTCCTTGTGCTTGTCCGAGAGCTTGGACCAGGGCTTGTCGAGGGGGATGCCGAACTGCCCGGCGACCTGCTCGATGATCTCGGTGTAGTAGCCGGACCAGGACTTCTTCCAGCGGTTCGTCCGGGTCGTGACGGGGTCCGCCCAGGCGGCGATGGCCCCGTCGGCCAGCGACTTCGAGGGGTCCGGGATGATGAGGTCCACGTCGACCTCGGTCTTCACCCCGAGCCCGTCGCAGGTGGCGCAGGCGCCGTAGGGCGAGTTGAAGGAGAACAGGCGCGGCTCGACCTCCGGGAGCGAGAGCCCGCACTTCGGGCAGGCGTGGTGCTCGCTGTGGAGCTGCCCCGCGGACGGGTCGTTCGACGGCTCGACGCGCACGAGGCCGCGGGACTCCTTGAGGGCGATCTCGATGCTGTCGTTGAGCCGCTGGCGGTCCTCGGCGGACACCTTGAGCTTGTCGACGAACAGCTCGATGTCGTGCTTCTTGTAGCGGTCGAGCTTGGGAGGCTCCGCGAGCTCGTGGAGCTTCCCGTCCGTGCGCGCCGAGGCGAAGCCCGAGCGCAGCAGGCGCTTGTAGAGGTCCTCGTAGGTGCCCGGGCGGGCCTGGACGAGGGGGGCGTAGATGGCGACCGACTGGCCGGCGCGGGCGCGCAGCACCTCGTTGACGATGGCCTGCGCCGACTGCTTCTTGATGCGCGAGCCGCACTGCGGGCAATGCGGCTGCCCCACGCGCGCGTAGAGCAGGCGCAGGTAGTCGTAGATCTCGGTGACGGTGCCGACCGTCGAGCGCGGGTTGTGGGAGGGGTTGCGCTGCTCGATGGCGATGGCGGGCGAGAGCCCCTCGATGAGGTCCACGTCCGGCTTGTCCATCAGCTCGAGGAACTGCCGGGCGTAGGCGGACAGCGACTCCACGTAGCGGCGCTGCCCCTCGGCGTACAGCGTGTCGAACGCCAGCGACGACTTGCCCGAGCCCGATAAGCCGGTGATGACCACCAGCTTGCCGCGCGGCAGGTCGATGCTGACGTTCTTGAGGTTGTGCTGGCGGGCGCCGACGACCCGGATGTTATCCATCCGGACCAGTATACTAAATAAACGGCTTATCGAACAAGGTTTGGTTATCTTTCCGGCGGGTCCGCGAGGCGGACCGGCCGGGGTTAGGGAACAATCGGAGGGGGTGAATCGTATGGAAGATAGGAGCCGGTCGTTTTTACTGAACGTGCGGTCGGTAAAAAACTCGCTCCAGCGCGAGTTAGGAGGCGACAATGAAGGAACTAATCGCTCAATGCCTCACCCTGTCGGATGAACAACTGTCGAAAGAGATCCGGTTTCTCATCGAGAAAGAGCGTCGGAATCTGAGCGGCCTGTTGGTCCATATCGGAGAGTTCGATAAGCGCAAGCTGTATCGAGCGGACGGCTATCCCTCGATGTTCATCTACTGCACGAAGGCCCTCGGTTATGATGAGAGCGCCGCCTACCGGCGGATAACCGCCGCGCGTGTCTCCAGGGTCTATCCGGAGATCCTGCCGATGGTTCAGGGCGGAGCGCTGACCCTCACGTCCATCCTGTTGCTGGCGCCGGTGCTCACGCAGGACAATCGCATGCGCCTCTTCAAAGAGGTGAAGGGGCGGACGCGGCGGGAGATCGAGACGCTCGTTGCGGGCATATCCCCGCAGCCGGCGCGAGAGGACTATCTGGCGCGGCGTCCCGCCCCGCCTCCGGCATGGAGCGGCACCGTCATGCCCACTCCTGCCGGCGTGGAATCGCATCCGTCTCCGCCGCACGAAGACGATCCTCACGCGCTCCTGCAGCCCATCTCCGCGGAGACGCCGAGCGAATGGCAGGCGGTGATGCCTCTGACGCTCGACCGCGTCCGCATCGGATTCGACGCGGCCGTCCTTCTGATGAAGCTCATCGAGCGGGCGAGGGAGGTCCTCCGTCATAAATACCCCGCCGGGCGGTTGGAGGACGTTCTAAGGGACGCATTGGAATCCTTCCTCGAGCGGAAGGACCCTCAACGGACCCTGGCGCTCAAGCCCTCCGTGGGGCCGGTCTACATAACGGAATCCGGCCCGGTGATGCCCCGTCATCTGCGGGACCTCGCCCAAGGGCGCTATATCCCTCAGGCGGTCAAACGGACGGTCTGGAACCGCGATGACGGGAGGTGCGCTTTCCGGTCGGAGGATGGGACCGTCTGTGGCAGTCGTGACTCCTTGGAGTTCGACCACATCCGGCCGTTCGCCTTGGGCGGGAAGTCCAACGTCTCTTACAACATCCGGCTGTTGTGTCGGATGCATAACCGCCTCGCGGCCGAGCGGGCCTTTCTGCGCCCGGACGCGCCTGGAGGACTGCCGGTGGCGCCCTCTGAGGGGGAGAGCGGCGAGGGTTAGGCGGGCTAGCGGCGTCCGCGCCGCAGGAAGCTGTCGCGCGCCGTCTTGGCCCGGCGCGGGTGGTCCAGCGTGTAGTGGAGGCCGCGCGACTCCTTGCGCTTCATCGCGGACTTGATGACCAAGGTGGCGACGTCGGCGATGTTGCGCAGCTCGACGATGTCGGGGGTGGGGAGATAGTCCCAGTAGTAGCCGGCGATCTCGCGGTTGAGGAGCTCCAGGCGGGCGAGGGCGCGCTCGAGGCGCTTGTCGGTGCGGACGATGCCGACGTAGTTCCACATCAGGCGGCGGATCTCGTCCCAGTTCTGGGCGATGACGACC
>CAZTZW010000297.1:0-4318 GCA_964618085.1 uncultured Elusimicrobia bacterium | reverse complement strand
AGATGACCAACCCCGCCTACCGCGAGGGCTCGAACCTCGCCATGACCGCGGGCAAGCTCGCGGGCGAGACCGTCATCGAGGCCAAGAAGAAGAACGACTTCAGCGAGGCCTCGCTCTCCCTTTATAAGAAGAAGCTGGAGGAGTCCTACGTCCTCCCTGACATGGAGGACATCCAGGACCTCGAGCACCATGTCGAGAACTCCCCGGGCTTCCTCGAGTTCTACCCCAAGCTCGCCTGCGAGCTGGCCCAGCTGCGCTTCTCGGCCGACGGCGTGCCGAAGCGCACGCACCTGAAGACCGCTCTGAAGATGGTCTCCGAGCGCGGCTTCCTGCGCGTGGCGCGCGACCTGTTCCCCCTGAGGAAGGTGGCCATCTAAATGGACATCAAGGACATCAAGATCGAGACGACCGTTGAGGCCAAGCTCGGCCACATCGAGTGGAAGAAGTCTCCCGAGACGCACATCACCTTGAAGAGCGTCGGGGCCGACAGCCCCTGCGTCACGAAGTGCGACAACAAGCCCTGCACCACCGTCTGCCCCGCCAAGGTCTATGAGTGGGAAGGCGCCCATCAGAAGGTGGTCGTCAACTACGAGAACTGCATCGAGTGCGGCGCCTGCCGCATGCTCTGCCCCTTCGACAACATCGACTGCGAGTGGCCCGGCGGCGGCATGGGCGTGAAGTACAAGTACGGCTGAGCCCCGATGAAGTGGGTCTGCCTCCTCGCGTTCGGGGGCGTCGGCCTGGGCGCGCTCGTCGCCGGCCTGGTCTGGGGTTCCAAGCGCTACCACCTCCATAAGAACGGCGTTCCCGTGAAGGGGACCGTCGTCGAGCTCACGGACTCCACCTCCACGGACAGCGACGGGAAGCGCTCCACCTCCATCTACCCCGTCGTGGAGTTCACGCCCGCCGATGGGCGCGCCCGCCGCTTCCGCGGCAGCACCGGCTCCTCGAGCCCGGACTACTCCGTCGGCCAGTCCGTGAACGTCGTCTATCACCGCGAGGACCCGGACCAGGCCCAGCTCGCCGACTTCTCGCAGTTCTGGCTCGGCCCGGTCGCCATCACGTTGTTCGGCCTGGTCTTCAGCGTGTTCGGCGTCGCGGGATTCTTCCTCATCGCCGACTCCGACAAGGCCTTCGGTCCCGGTTTCGACGCCCGCATCCACCGCGCCCGCCTCTACGAACTGAAGAACGGCGTGAAGCTGAAGGGCGTGGTGAAGGCGGTGGAGCTGGACGCGGGGGAGTACGTCCTCGTCTGCGAGGCCTCGGTCCCCGGCGGCGCGCCGCGCGAGTTCCGCTCCGCGCCCCTGGCCATGGACCCAGGGCGGGCGCAGGGACGCTCTATCGAGATCTACATCGACCCGCAGGACAAGAACGCCTTTTATGTCCACGCCGACCCGTTGTTCGGCCAAGGAGACCCGCCATGAGAGCCTTGCTCGCCGTCCTGCTGCTCGTCTCGCCCCTCTCCGCCGCGCCCAAGAAGGCCGCCGCGCCCGCCATCCCCGAGGAGGCGCGCCGCGCCTTCGTGCGGGGCGGCGCCGCCTTCTCCGAGGCCCAGGGCCCGGAGGATTTCGCTCGCGCCGCGGAGCTGTTCGCCGAGGCCTCGAAGCTGGCGCCGAAGTGGCCGGAGCCGTGGTTCAACCTGGCCAAGGCGCGCGAGGCGGGAAAGGACTACGCCGGCGCCCTCGCCGCGCTCAAGTCGTACATCGCCCTGCCCGTCTCCGAGGCCGACAAGCGCCAGGCCCAGGACCTTTCCTACGCGCTGGAGGAGAAGGCCTCGAAGAAGCGCTCCGTGGCCGCGGCGGAGGCCGCGATGGCGCCTTTCATCGGCCGCTGGTCGCGCACCGTGATGGGCGGCGGCAACATCCCCTATAAGCAGTGGTTCGACGTCTCTCGCGACGGCAGCGCTCTCAAGCTCGGCGGCCAGATGTTCGAGGGACCCCGTCCGCCGACGAAGATCGAGGTCTCGGGCGGCGCGCTGCGCTTCGACCTCTATTACGTCCTTCATCGGTCCGAAGGGGACATCTTCGTGACCGCCGTGGCCGATGTCGCTGGCGCGCTCTCTGCGGACGGGCGTACCATGACCTTCCGCCAGGCCTTCCGGCCGTATACGCCCGCTCAAGAAACCTACTGGAAAGACTGGCCCCATGGTCCGGGCGACGCGTACGGCGGCGTGCCCTGGACGGCGGACGGGCGATGACGCTCGGCCGTCCGGCGCGTTTGCTAGACTGAGGCCGTGAGAGCCCTCGCCTCGGCGCTGCTGCTGTCCGGACTCGTCTGTGGCGCGGACGCCGCCGCGGCGGCGCCCGTCAAGCTCCTGGTCTTCGGCGTCGACGGCGGCGACCGGGAGGTCCTGGAGCTGTGCATCCGGGCGGGGCGCTGCCCGAACCTGAAGGCGCACGCGAACGCGTCTTTGCGGGCGGACATCTTCAGCCTTCGCGGGGAGCTCTCCTCGCCCGTGATCTGGACGACCATCGCCACGGGCCGACCCAGCGGCCAGCACGGAGTCCTGCCGCTGGAGGCGTCCGCCCCGGGGGCGCGGTCGGTGAAGGCCTTCTGGAACATCTTCGGCGAGGCGGGCTGGAAGGTGGGCGTGTTCGGCTGGCTGGCGACGAGCGCCAAGGAGACGGTCAACGGCGTGCTCGTGGCCGGCGACGGCTGGGGCCGCGCGGAGCTGACGGCCAATCCGCCGCAGGCGGTGGACGCGGACGCCCTCTATCGCGGCCTCTCCGCGGCCCAGGGCGCCGCCGCCGTCATGAGCAAGTTCTGCGAGCCCAAGCGCTGCCGGCCGTTCATCGAGAAGAGCCGCGCCCGGGGCGAGTCGCGCCTTCCCGGCGGCCATGACGAGTCCATCGACCATCTGGCCGTCATCTACCGCCGCGACGAGGCGACGGTGCGCGCGGCGGAGCAGGTTCTGGCGCGCGGCGAGACCGACCTGGCCGCCGCGTACGTGCAGGGCTTCGACGCCGCGAGCCACCTGTACCACCTCTACCTCGACCCGGCCTGGCGCGAGGTGTCCTTGGAGGAGCGGGAGGCGCTGGGCGACATCGTCATGTCCTACCTCGCGCAGGTGGACGCCTGGTTCGGCCGTCTCGCGCGCTTCGCGGGCCCGGAGAGCACCGTGCTCGTGCTCTCGGACCACGGCGTCGCGCCGCCTCACTTCCTCGCCGAGCCGTCGATCCGCGGCGCGCACCGGGACGCCGGCCTGTTCCTGATGCGCTCGCGTCATGCGGAGACGCGCGCGGGCGGAGCGCGGCTGTCCACGACCGAGGTCCTGCCGCTGCTCCTCTATCTGCACGGTCTGCCCATCGCGCACGACATGGCGGGAGCGCTGCGCCATCAGTTCGTGGACGCGCGCGAGCTGACGCGGCGCCCGGCCTCCTTCGTCGCCAGCTACGAGTCGTCGAGGCGGGACCCGGCGTCCTCGGCCGAGGAATCGAAGCGCGCCTTCGAGATGCTGCGTGCCTTCGGCTATCTGCGCTGAGCGGGCGGCATGACCCCGGGACTGGAGGCCGCGTTCGCCGCCGTGTTGGAGCGGCAGGCCCGTGGAGACGACGGCGGGGCTCAGGCGGCGCTGAAGGCCGCGCCGCGTCCCGATGAGGGCTCGCTCGGAGGGCTGACCGACGCCTTCCGCGTCGCCTTCTTCTCCCGCGATTTCAAACGGGCGGCCGCGCTCGCCGAGAAGGTGCTCGACCTCTCCCGCCGTCCCGAGCACGTGGATCCGCTGCGCTGGCCGAGCCTCCTGCCCGAGAAGGACCTCACCTACATGAGCCGGGCTTGGCACGAGAAGGCCCTGAAGGCGCTGGGGCGGGGCTTTCCCTGGGCCGCGTACTGGCGCGGTGTGGTGAAGCGCAGCGTGTGGGCGCACCGTTGGGAGCATCCGCGCCCCGACGCCGCGCTCGCCGCGCGCCTCGCCCGGCTGGAGGCGAAGCGCTACGGCTGGATGGGCCTGGAGGACGCGAAGGACCTGATGTCGAAGGGGGCGCTCCGCGCCGCGCTACCGCGCCTGCGCGCGGCGGCGGCGTCCACCGAGCCCGGCCTCTGGCTCGCGCTCTGCCTGCACGGCGAGGCGCGCGTCATCCTTGGCGAGAGCGAGGCCGGGCTCGCGGACTTCGACGCGGCGCTGGCCATGGCCCAGGGGCCGTCGCGCGGCGACGTGACCGCCTGGAAGGGGGAGATGCTCCTGTGGCTCGGCCGCGACGCCGAGGCCGTGCCCGTGCTGGAAGAGGGCGCGCGCCTGGGCGGGCAGTACGCCCACGCCTGGCTGGGCGGGGCGCTGGCGATGTCGTCAACCGCCGTAGCCAGCAAGCTGCTGGTCGAA
>CAZTZW010000296.1:0-4319 GCA_964618085.1 uncultured Elusimicrobia bacterium | reverse complement strand
AGGGCTCACCGACAGGCCGTAGCCGTAGGAGGAGACCGCGAGGCCGACCTTGCCGAGGTCCGAGAAGGGCTTGAGCTCGCCGGCGGTCTCGCCGGGCATGGTCACGCCGGTGCGCACGCCGAAGCCCAGCGCGCGCGCGGCGCGGAAGAAGCGGGCGGCGCCGACGCGCTCGACGATCTTGGCGACGCCGATGTTGGAGGAGCGCTCCATGATCTGGGCCAAGGTCATCATCCCCTCGGGCTCGTGGTCGGTGATGGTCACGCCGGGAGCCACCTGCCACTTGCCGTTCTCGCCGGAGAACGTCTCGTCGGGGCCGACGACGCGCTCCTCGACGGCGGCCAGCGCGGTGACGACCTTGAAGGTGGAGCCGGGCTCGTAGGCGTCCTGGACCAGCGGGTTCTTCAGGGGGTTGGGCGGCCAGGAGGCCATGGCGAGGATGTCGCCGGTGTGCGGGTCCTGGACGGCCGCGTAGCCGGACTTGTAGGAGTGGGCCAGGGCGCCCTCGCGCAGGGCCTCCTCGACGATGTACTGCACGTTGCGGTCGAGGGTCAGGAGCAGGGGCGGCGGGACCTCGCCGTCCTCTGTGATGTCGCGGTGGATGCTGCGGCCCTTGCCGTCGCGCACGAACTCGAGCTTACGGGGCTTGCCGCGCAGGACCTTCTCGTGCGAGAGCTCGACGCCGGCCAATCCTTTCCCCTCGACGCCGACCTGGCCGAGCACGGGGCGACCCAGGTCTCCGTTGGAGTACACGCGCTGGGAGGCGGGCGTGAGACCCACGCACTCGATGCGGGCGGCCTGGACGGCCTGGGCGGTCGGGAAATCGAGGCCGGTCTTGAGCCAGCAGAAGCGGCCGGGCGCGCGCGCCTTGCGCTCGAGCTCGGAGGCCGGCACGCCGAGGATGGGCGCGAGCTTGCGCGCCACGCCGGCCGGGTCCTTGAGCATCTTCTTGTCCAGGAAGGCGGACCAGCTCGGCACCGAGCGCGCGAGCACGCGGCCCTTGCGGTCGGAGATGTCGGCGCGGGGCGCGGCCTCGGAAGCGACGCGCGAGAACTCCCCCTCGGCGCGCTCGGACAGGGCCGAGTGGCGCAGGATCTGAAGGTGCGCCAGGCGCAAAGAGAGCGGCCCCAGGGGGGCCAAAGACAGCGCCGAGGCGACGGTCAGACGAAGGCCGAAGTCCATGAAAGGGGTCTCAGCCCTGCAGGACGGAGCGCACCGGCTTGGGCGCTCGCGCCAGCAGGCGCGTCAGCCAGCCGATGGGGCCTTGCCGTCCGGGAAGGACGCGCAGCGCGTCGGGAGAGGCGGGGATGAGGCCGCGGCGGCCGGCCTCGGCGGCGAGGGCGCCGGGAGAGAGGCTCGAGTCGAGGTCGAAGCGCATGGCCTCCACGCGGGCCTTCATGCGGGAGATCTCCTTACGCGACTGGGAGACGCGGTAGCCGAGGCGGGTGGCCGAGACGTGCTGCCAGCACAGGAAGAGGACGAGGAGTCCCCCCACCCCGAACTTGGCCGCCGAGCCCGCGTCGAAGTTCATTCTCGACCGCATCATACCAAATCACCGCTCCTCGCCGGAAAGTGTGGCGGGTCCCCCCCGCCGAGAGGGGGGCCCGCCAGATCTGCAAATCGTTGGCGGCTCCCCGCCGAGAGGGAGCCGCCGGATCGAGGCGGCCGCTCCTCCGCCGAGAGAGGAGCGACCGCCAAAACGTCAGTGCGTCGACTTCAAATCGATGGCGGGACCCCCGCCGAGAGGGGCCCGCCAAAACGAGGCGGCCCCCCCTCCGCCGAGAGAGGGGAGACCGCCCAAAGCTTTACGGCCTCGGCGCCGCCTTGCCGCGCAGGAAGATCCGGCGCCAGACGTAGCCCGCGGCCGTCGTCTTGCCGGCCGGCGCCACGCCGGTGGCGTGGCTGCGCGTGCTCAGGAAACCGACGGTGGTGTCGAGCTTCGTCACCGCGGCGAGGCCCGTGCTGGAGCCGGTCAGGAATCCCAGGTTCTTCATGGTCATCTTCCCCCTTTAGCGCTTCTTTTCCACGACTCGGAGCTTGGCGCTGCGCGCGCGCGGGTTGCGGCGGGCCTCGTCGTCGGAGCAGGCGACCGCTCCCTTGTCGACGGCGGCGCACGAACCCTGCGCGATGAACGACGCGAACACGTTCTTGACGATGCGGTCTTCCAGCGAATGGAAGGTGATGACGGCCAGCCGCCCGCCGGTCTTGAGATAGGGGAGCACGGCCTCCAGGCCGCGCGAGAGGACCTCGAGCTCGCGGTTGACCGCGATGCGCAGGGCCTGGAAGGTCCGGGTCGCCGGGTGCTTGTCGACGCGCGGGAGCACCGCGGCCACGGCCTCGGCGAGATCGGTGGTGGAGGTGAAGAGGCGGCGCTCGCGGCGCGCGACGATGGCGCGGGCCACGCGCTCGGCCTCGGGCTCCTCGCCGAACTCGGTCAGGAGCAAGGTTATCTGCTCGGCGGGCCACTTGTTGACGATGGACTCGGCGGTCAGCGCGTTGTCGGGGCTCATGCGCATGTCCAGGGGCCCCTCCTTCATGAAGGAGAAGCCGCGCGCGGCCTTGTCGAGCTGGAGAGAGGACACGCCTATGTCGAAGAGCGCGCCGGTGAGCGGGAAGAAGCCCTCCGCCTCCAGGGCGGGGCCGACGTCGCGGAAGTTGGCGCGGCGCAGGCGGGCCCGGTCGCCGAAGGGCGCGAGCTTGAGGGAGGCCTCGGCGAGGGCCTCGGGATCCTGGTCGAGTCCCAGCAGGCGCGCCTTGGGGGCCTTCCCTAGTATGGCCGCCGAGTGCCCGCCGAGCCCGACCGTAGCGTCGAGATAGAGGCCGGCGGGATCGGTCACGAGGCGCCCCAGGGTCTCCCCCAGGAGCACCGGCTCGTGCGTCCAGCGGCTCTCGTCGGTCAAGATCATATCTCCAGGTTCTTCCCGATCGTCTTGTACGCCGGCGCGACCTTGGCCTTCTCGTAGGCCGCCCAGCGCTTCGCGTCCCAGACCTCGGCGCGCTTTCCTGCGCCCTGCACCAGCACCGCCCCGCCCAGCCCCGCGTGCTCCTTCAGATAATGCGGCACCAGCACGCGGCCCTGCGCGTCCACTTCCACTTCGACGGCCTCCGAGAAGAACTTGCGCTTGAACGCGCGCTCCTGCTCCTTGTCCGCCATGCTGAAGGCGCGCAGGTCGTCGCCCAGCAGCTTCTCCCACTGCGACGGCAGGAACAGGTACAGGCAGCCTTCCATCCCCGAGGTCAGGAAGAAGCTCGACCCCTTCTCCTTGGAGAGCGCCTCCCGGTACTTGGGCGGCACCGCCAAGCGGTTCTTGGGATCGAGAGAGTACTCGTAACGTCCGATCAGCAGAGACATTCTTCCCCACTCTTCGACACTTTTTCTCTCTTTCTCCCCACTTTTCCCCACCAGGGGTCACGAGTATAGAGTAAGAGGCCGATTCTGTCAAGGGTTAATTATCTTTCCGTCGAGACTTCGCGACGCGCGGGCGCGCGTCCGTCAGCGCGAGGCGGAGGAGTTGCGGGACAACTCGTAGCGCCACGCGTACTCGAGCGCCTTGAGGCGGTTGTAGGGCGCGCCGTAGGCGCGGTACAGGGCCTCGTCGCTGCGCTGTCCGTCGCGGAGGTTCGCGGCGAACTTGTAGAACGACGAGCGGTACTGCGTGCGGATCATGAAGCGCACGACGCTGTACGCCTGCGCGTACCACAGGCGCACGCGGTCGTCGTTCCAGCCGGCCGTCGCGTTGACGGCCATGAAGTTCTCCATGGGGATGCCGCCCCCCCGCTCCAGGATCTCGAGGTTGTCGCGCAGCCAGTTGGGCGCGGCCAGGCCGCGCTCGACCTGCACGAGGGTCGCCATGCCCTCGGAGAGCCACAGCGGGTTGGTCGTGCCCTCGAGGAAGAAGGCGTCGAAGTAGATGTGGGTCAGCTCGTGCGCGAGGATGCCCGGCAGCTCCTCGCTCTCGTAGACGTACACCTTGCGCTTGGGCACCGAGCTCGCGCCGCCCGACCAGGTCGGACGGCCCGTGACCTGGCGGTAGGTCTGCTGGCTCTTGAAGAGATAGATGGTGACGCGCTGCTCCTTGGCCCACGGCGAGAAGGGCGCGAGGTCGAGCATGAGGTTGCCGTGCAGGGCCTCGATGAGCTCGATGAAGCGGTCGGACGCGGGGTACTGCTCGGAGTAGACGTTGAAGTGGCGCGACACGCGCTTCTCGAAGCCGGGCGGCAGCGGCGGGTCGGGCACGGCCGAGCGGTCCTCCTGCACGCGCTGGCGCGGCGGGGCGGGGTAGGGCCGCACGGTCTGCACGGTCGCGCCGGGGCGGCGGTCG
>CAZTZW010000295.1:0-4363 GCA_964618085.1 uncultured Elusimicrobia bacterium | reverse complement strand
CTGCTACGGCATGCAGCTGCTCGTCGCCATGCACGGCGGCAAGGTCTCCCCCTCCAAGAAGCGCGAGTACGGCCACGCCGACCTGGAAGTCCTCGCCGACACGCCCCTGTTCGCCGACCTCCCGAACCACCTCAAGGTCTGGATGAGTCACGGCGACTCCGCCGAGCGCCTCGACAACGGCTTCCGCGTCATCGCGCGCACGCCCTCGGCCCCCTTCGCCGCCATCTCGGATGAGGGCCACCGCTGGTACGGCTTCCACCCCGAGGTCGTGCACACCCCGCTCGGCTCCAAGGTCCTCGAGAACTTCGCCCGCCGCATCTGCCGCTTCGACAAGCGCTGGAACATGGCCGGCCTGCTCGACACCCAGGTCGCGGCCATCCGCGCCCAGGTCGGCGAGAAGGGCAAGGTCGTCTGCGCGCTCTCCGGCGGCGTGGACAGCTCGGTCGCCGCCGCGCTCATCTCGCGCGCCATCGGCTCGCGCCTGTACTGCGTGTTCGTCGACACCGGCCTGCTGCGCCACGGCGACCGCGAGCGCGCCGAGAAGGTGCTGGGCCAGGAGCTGCGCCTCAACCTCAAGGTCGTGGACGCCTCCAAGCTCTTCCTCGGGCGCCTGAAAGGCGTGTCCGACCCCGAGCGCAAGCGCAAGATCATCGGCAAGACCTTCATCGAGGTGTTCGACGCCGAGGCCAAGAAGCTCAAGGGCGTCGAGTTCCTCGCCCAGGGCACCCTTTACCCCGACGTCATCGAGTCCGTCTCGGTGCACGGCCCCTCCGTCGTCATCAAGAGCCACCACAACGTGGGCGGCCTGCCCAAGAAGATGAAGCTCAAGCTCGTCGAGCCCCTGCGCATGCTCTTCAAGGACGAGGTGCGCCGGCTCGGCAAGGAGATGGGCATCAGCCCCGAGCTGCTCGGCGCCCACCCCTTCCCCGGTCCCGGCCTCGCCATCCGCGTGCTCGGCGCGGTCACGCCCGAGCTGCTCAAGACCCTCAAGGCCGCCGACCTCATCATGCGCGAGGAGCTCAAGGCCTCGGGCTGGTACGACCGCGTCTGGCAGGCCTTCGTGGTCATCCTCCCTTCCGTGCGCTCCGTCGGCGTCATGGTCGACGGCCGCACCTACGAGAACACGGTGGTCGTGCGCTCCGTGGACTCGCGCGACGGCATGACCGCCGACTGGTCGCGCCTGCCCTACGACCTCATCCAGAAGATCTCCAGCCGCATCGTCTCCGAGGTGAAGGGCGTCAACCGCGTGGCCTACGACGTCTCCTCCAAGCCCCCCGCCACCATCGAATGGGAATGATGACCACCGCGCCCGCGTCGAAGGACATCGCCGGCCTCAAGCTCCTGCGCCGGGGCAAGGTCCGCGACGTCTACGACCTGGGCGACAAGCTGCTCATCGTCGCCTCCGACCGCCTCTCCGCCTTCGACGTCATCCTGCCCACGCCCATCCCGGACAAGGGCAAGATACTGACGACGGCCGCCCTGTTCTGGTTCGCCCTGACCAAGGACGTCGTGGCCAACCATCTCATCACGGCCGACTACGACGCGATCTGCGCCGCCCTTCCTTCGGAAGTGCGGCTCGATCGGACTTGGTTCGAGGGGCGCATGATGCTGGTCTGGAAGGCCGAGCGCATCGATGCGGAATGCGTGGCCCGTGCCTATCTCGCCGGCTCCGGCTGGAAAGAGTACAAGGCGACCGGCATGGTCGGCGGGCACGTCCTTCCCGCGGGTCTGACCGAGGCCTCCAAGCTTCCCACGCCCATCTTCACTCCCGCCACCAAGGCCGACGAAGGCCACGACGAGAACATCTCCCGCGAGAAGCTCGGCGAGATGGTCGGCAAAGACCTCGCCGTCCAGCTGGAGAAGCTGACGCTCCAGGTCTTCGACGTCGCCTCCAAGCATCTCGCCTCGCGCGACCTCCTTTTGGCCGACACCAAGTTCGAGTTCGGCTACATCAAGGGCCAGCTGACCCTCATCGACGAGATCCTGACCCCCGATTCCTCCCGCGTCTGGGAGAAGGCGGCCTGGAAGCCGGGCAAGACCCCGGACGGTTTCGACAAGCAGTTCGTGCGCGACTGGCTGGAGAAGTCCGGCTGGAACAAGCAGCCGCCGGCTCCCGCGCTCCCCGACGACGTGGTCGAGGGGACCCTCGCGCGCTACCGAGACTTCCTGAAGAAGGTGACGAAGTGAGCGTGAGACTCCAGCCGTCGCACACCCATTTCGTCGAGGTCCGCCTCAAGCCCGAGTACGCCGACGCCGAGGGCGCCGCCGCCCTCGCGCTGCTGCGCGGGCAGGGCCTGACCGCCATCCGCGAGGTCCGCGTCGGCCGGCTCTACGAGCTCAAGGGACCCGTCACCGCCAACCACGCCCAGCAGGCCGGCCGCGACCTGCTCGGCGACCCCGTCACCCACGAGTTCCGCATGGTGACCCCGGGCGCCGCCCCGCTCAACGGCATGAATTTCTGGCGCGTCGAGGTGTGGCTCAAGCCCACCGTCTCCGACCCCGTCGGCGAGACCGTGCGCGAGTCCTTCGTCGAGATGGGCCTGCCCAAGCCCGAGTCGGCCCGCTGCGCCCTGGTCTACCGCCTCAACGGCCGCGCGACCAAGCAGCAGATCGAGAAGGCCGTCGCGAAGTCCCTGGCCAACCCCCTCATCCACCGCGTGGTCGTGTCCGAGGCCCACCCCTGATGACTCCCACCGCCCCCGCCGAGAAGCCCGAGACCGCGCCCGACGCCTTCGCCATCCTGGGCAAGGACGCCAAGCAGCTGCGCGCGCTGGGCGCCGAACGCCACCTGTCGCTCTCCGACCTCGAGTGGGCCGCCATCCAGGCGCACTTCAAGACCCTGCGCCGCGAGCCGACCTTGGCCGAGGTCGAGACCATCGCCCAGACCTGGTCCGAGCACTGCAAGCACAAGACCTTCACCAGCCCGATCCGCTTCGCCGAGGGCAAGAAGACCCGCCTCATCAAGAACCTCTTCGCCGAGACCATCGTCGCCGCCACCGAGGCGGTCAAGAAGTCCTGGTGCCTCTCCCTTTTCGAGGACAACGCCGGCGTCATCGCCTTCGGCAAGAAGTGGGCGCTCGCCTTCAAGGCCGAGACCCACAACCACCCCTCCGCCCTCGAGCCCTACGGCGGCTCGGCCACCGGCGTGGGCGGCGTGGTGCGCGACGTGCTGGGCTGCGGCCTCGGCGCCAAGCCCGTGCTCAACACCGACGTGTTCTGCGTCGGCCGCCCGGACTACGCGGGCGCGCTCCCCGAGGGCGCCCACCACCCGGCGCGCACCCTGCGCGGCGTCGTCGCCGGCGTGCGCGACTACGGCAACCGCATGGGCATCCCCACCGCGGGCGGCGGCCTGTGGTTCGACGACGACTACCGCCTCAACCCTCTCGTCTTCTGCGGCACCGTCGGCATCATGCCCCAGTGGGCGGTCAAGAAGGAGGTCAAGCCGGGCGACCTCATCGTGACCGTCGGCGGCCGCACCGGCCGCGACGGCCTGCACGGAGCCACCTTCTCCTCCGCGGAGCTCGGCGCCGACGCGCCCTCCTCCGCCGTCCAGATCGGCCACGCCATCCAGGAGAAGCGCGTCCTCGACGCCCTCCTCGCGGCCCGCGACCGCCGCCTCTACCGCTCGGTCACCGACTGCGGCGCCGGCGGCTTCTCCTCAGCCATCGGCGAGCTCGGCTCCAAGTGCGGCGCCCACGTGCGCCTCGAAGAGGCTCCGTTGAAGGCGGCGGATCTGGATAGTTGGGAGATCTGGCTGTCCGAGTCCCAGGAACGCATGGTCCTGGCCGTCCCGCCGAAGTCCCTCAAGGCCCTCGAAGCCGTTTTCGCGGCCGAGGGCTGCGAGCTCGCCGTGGTCGGCGAGTTCACGAAGAGCGGCCGCCTCCTGGTCACGCACCACGAGCGCACCATCGTGGACCTGGACATGAAGTTCCTCCACAAGGGACTGCCCCGCGCCACGCGCGACGCCTCCTGGTCCGCGCCGGCCTCCGCCAAGCCCGCCGGCGGCACGACGCTCAAGCTCTCCGAGGCCCTCCGCAAGATGGTCGGCCACATCAACGTGTGCTCGCGCGAGTGGGTCATCCGCCAGTACGACCACGAGGTCCAGGGCGGCACCGTCATCAAGCCCCTACAGGGCGTGCGTCACGACGGCCCCGGCGACGCCTGCGTCATCTGGCCCCACGCCGCCACCGGCGACATGAAGGACCTCTCCGGCTTCTCCGTCGCGCACGGCATGAACCCCGAGTACGGCCGCCTCGACCCGTACTGGATGGCCATGGCCTGCGTCGACGAGTCCCTGCGTAACCTGACCTGCGTCGGCGCCGACCCGGGCCGCGCGGCCCTGCTCGACAACTTCTGCTGGGCC
>CAZTZW010000294.1:0-4368 GCA_964618085.1 uncultured Elusimicrobia bacterium | reverse complement strand
CTGGCCGTACTTCTGCTTGATCGGCCACAGCAGACGGCGGGCCTTGTCGAGGTTGGCGTTGTCGGGCCAGCTGTTGAGAGGTTCGAACCGCTGCTGCCCGCCTCCTGCCCCGCCACGGCCGTCCATCACGCGGTAAGTGCCGGCGCTGTGCCACGCCATACGGATGAAGAACGGCCCGTAATGACCATAGTCCGCCGGCCACCACTCCTGCGTCTGGGTCAGAAGGTCCTTGACGTCCTTTTTGACCGCGGCAAGGTCGAGCTTCTCGAACTCTTTAGCGTAGTCGAACTTGCCGCCCATGGGGTTTGATTCCGCCGCGTGACGGCGCAGGGGCTGAAGGTCGACCCTGTCCGGCCACCAGAACGAGTTGGGCCGCTCGGCGCCCGTCGCGAACATGTTCTCCGCCCGGGCAAAGCCGCTCGACAACAGACAAACGGCCAGCGCCGCCGACATCGATATCCTGCGCATGATATTCTCCATGGCCTCTCCTTTATTTTCCCGCGACTTTGATTTCGTCGAGCTTCGCCTGATACGAGTCGGCGTGCTTCTTCTCCACCTTGGTGAGGTTGTTGAACCGCCGCTGCGCCTGCGCCAGCATCGCCGCGAACCGCTCGTCGTGCTCCTTGGATTCCCCGGCCTGCTCCTGGAATTCCTTTACGGCCGCTCGTTCGTTCTCCTCCTTCGCGGTGGCCTCGAAGCCAGGGTACATGGTGCGGTGCTCGTAACGCTCCCCTTCGATCGCGAGTTCGAGGATCTTCTCCACGGTCATGTCTTTGGATGGATAGATGAGCTCGAGATGCGCGTGGGCGTGTCCCGTTTCGGATTCAGCCGTCTTCTCGAATAGTTCGGCGACGTCGTCTGCTCCGAGCCTGCGAGCGATCTTTGCGAAGTAGAGGTACTTTCGGTTCGCCATCGACTCACCGGCGAACGCCGCTTCGAGATTCTTCATGGTCTTGGTTTTGCTGATTGGATTGTTCATATTCTCTCCTTTAATCATTTTATATTTAGACTAGTTCTAATATGAGGAACAAAAAAAATCACTCACGACACCCTTTAATGAAAACGTCGATCTCTTTGATGCGGATTCCCTTTAATTTCGCGGTCACCGTCACCTCGGTGGGGTTTACATCGAGTATCCGTCCGGTCTTCTCATCGAGGAAGTGATAATGTTCGGTCACGTTGTCGTCGTAGGTCGCTTCGTTGAGGTGCGGGAACGAAATCTTCTTGAGGAGGCTGGCATCCACGAGCGTGTTGAGCGTGTTATAGACCGTGGCCATGCTCATCTTCGGGAAATTCGCGTCTGCCCAGGTTTTGACTTGCTCCGCGGTCGGATGATCCGCCTCGCAGAGCACGTATCGCGCGATGGCAATCCGCTGAGCCGTTGGGTGAACGCCGGCGACCTTGAGGCGGTCCTCGATTTCAGCCGACGTTAGACATGATTTCTTCATCGTGATGATTATAACAGTTTATTAGAATTAGTCAAGTATTAGATTAATTCTATTTACTTTGCGAGTCGCTCGACACGATGGTAGTTTGAAGCTCGACCGGTTCGCGCAGTGAATTGGAGACGATGCAGTGCTTCTTGGCCAGCGCCAGCAGCCGCTCGGCCTTCTCCGTGTCTGCGGCCTTGACCGTCGCCTTGATGAGAATGCGCGTGAAGCGCAGCCCCTCAGGCGTCTTGTCGAGCGTTCCTTCCGCGACGCTCGCGTAGTCCGTATAGGCGAGCTGGGACTTCGCCGCGACTGCGGCGAAGGTAGACATCAAGCACAGACTCGCTGAGGCTAGGAGCATGTGCTCAGGACTCCAGCGAGAGTCGTCGCCTCCGAACTCCGGCGGCGCTCCCCCGGCTAGGACCGGGCGCGGCCCGGCGCGCAGCAGGCCCTGAGGGCCCGACTCGCCTTTGAGCGTTACTTCGTAATGGTGCGGGAATGGGGCGCTCATGACGGCCTCCTACTTCCTGGGACAAGTGCTGATGCCGAGCAGTTGGTAGGGCGGGCACCAGCCCAGCAGGCCGGTCGCGACAGGCACGAGGCCGAGCAGGAACCAGTTGTTGGCGGGCCCGACGAAGGCGAGGCTCGTCAGCCCCAGCCCGATTGCGACGCGCGCGACTCTCTCGTACGGATGGATGTTCGTTTTCATGGGTTCCCCCTGACGACTGACTTTCCGGCGTCTTTCCAAGCGTTGATGCCCCCGGCGAGGTCGTGCACGGCTTCGTAGCCCCTCTCCGTCAGCAAGCGAGCGGCCTTGGCCGAGCGGCGGCCGCTCGCGCAGTAGACGTGAATCGGCGTGCTCTTGTCCTGCGGGAGTTCCGCGAAGCGGGACTCCAACTCATGGACCGGCACGAGCTTCGCCCCGGCAAGGCGGCCCGCGGCGAACTCGTCGGGGCTCCTGACGTCGAGGATGAGGGCGCCGGGCTCGGCCGCGTGCGCGGCGAAATCGCCGGAATCCTCGCGCCGGAACCGGTCCGGGACGCAGGCCGCGAGCGCGAACAGGGCGGCGATAGCGACGATTGCGCGGCGCATGATTCCTCCAGGCAACGATTCTTCCTGCGCGTTCAATGCGGCCTCGCCATCATCACGCCGAGCGCCGCGCCGTATAAAGTGCTGACGTACGGATTGGCCGTCAACGGGCATGCTCCCGACGAGCACCCGACGAGGCGGTGCCAGGCGTAGCCCAGGGCGGCCCCCAGGGCGGCTCCTAAAATCATTCTCTCCATAATGATGAGATGCGCGAGCCGCGAAAAGGATTCAGTCGCTGAACTTGCCCAGTTCGACTTACCCCGGAACACCCAGTACACGACAGCGGTGTGGGCGAGCACGAACGGCGCGAGAGCTGGACGATGTCGAGGTGCATGGCATGTCAGTCCGTGAGCAAGCTCCTCAACATCCACGCAGTCTTCTCGTGCAGTTGCAGACGCTGCGTGAGCAGGTCGGCCGTGGGCTCGTCGGCCGCCTTATCCGCGGCGGGAAAGACCGCGCGAGCGGTGCGGATGACGGCCTCGTGCGCGGCGAGGATGTTCCTCAGCATCGTTTTGGCGTCCGGCGGCGCGGGGTCGTCCTTGATCGTGCTGAGGCGGGAGAACTCGGTGTAAGTGCCGGGTGCCGCCACGCCCAGGGCGCGGATGCGCTCGGCGATCAGGTCCACGGCGAGGGCGAGTTCGGTGTACTGGCGCTCGAACATCAGGTGGAGCGTCTCGAACATGGGCCCGGTCACGTTCCAGTGATAGTAATGCGTCTTCAAGTACAGAGTGTAGGTGTCGGCCAGAAGGCGCGAAAGCCCTCCGGCGATCTCCGTGCGGTCCTTCTCCTCGATGCCGATGTTGATTTCCATGTGTTCCTCCCCGCTTCTAGATGAGATGCGCGCGCGGTCAAAAGGATTCGCGGCGCCAAGATAGCCTATAATTTGCGCATGGATGAAAGGGTCACTAACCTGATCGCAAAAGCCAGCGACGGAGATGCCGGGGCCTTCGACGCCCTCATCCGCGGCTACCAGGATCCCATCTACCGCATGGCGCGCCATGTCTGCGCGGCGGCGCCCGGCGAGGCCGACGACGTCTTCCAAGACACCTTCCTGACAGCCTTCAAGAAGCTCAAGCAGTTCCGCGGCGACGCCGACCTCAAGACCTGGTTGTACCGCATCGCCTCCAACCTTTGCCTCATGCGCTACCGCAGAAAGGCGGCGCGCCCCGAGGTGCCGATGCTCGACCGTCCTGATGACGAGGGCAATATGTCGCCCGCGGACTTTCCCGAGGCCGCGCCCATGCCGGAGGAAGCCGCCCGGCGCAAGGAGCTCACCGACGCGGTGGCCGCCTCGCTGGCCGAACTCCCCGTGGACTACCGGCTCGTGCTGACCTTGCGCGACGGGGAAGGCCTTTCGGCCGAGGATACGGCGAAGATCCTCAAGCTCTCGGTGCCCGCCGTCAAATCCCGTCTGCACCGCGGCCGCCTGTTCCTGCGCGACCGCTTCCAGGCCCGCTTCGCCAAGGAGCCTGCGTGAAGAGCCACGATTGCCGGACCTGGCTGGGCTTCCTCTGCGACGAGGCCGACGGCAAGAAGGCGCCGCGCCTGCGCGAGCACCTTCCGGATTGCCCGCCCTGCCGCGCCATGCTCGCTTCCCTTAAGCGCACCGTGGCCGTCCTGCGTTCCGCCCCGCTCGGCGGCAAGCCGCCCGCGTCGCTCAAGGACGCCTTGCGCCGGCGCTTGCGCCGCTAAGCGCATCCTTTCGCGATCCGGCGCATCACACTATGAAGGAGTCTTCGACCATGAGAGGATTGATTCTGACGTTGACGCTGGCCGCGGCGTCCCCGGCGCTAGGGGGCGGCCTGGCGGCCACGGTGGACGCGGCCTTGGCCCGCTCCCCCGCCGTGGC
>CAZTZW010000293.1:3595-4396 GCA_964618085.1 uncultured Elusimicrobia bacterium | reverse complement strand
GGCGCCGACGACTATCTCATCAAGCCCTTCGACTCCGACCGCCTCTTCAAGAAGATCGAGAAGGTGCTGGCCAAGCCGTGAAAGCCTCGCTCGCGCTGCTCCTGCTGCTGGGCGCGGCCCGCGCGTCCGCCCTCGAGGCGGCGGCGGGCAAGGTGGACATCACCCCGGACCTGGAGCGCGAGAAGGTCCTGATGGCCGGCTTCGGGGCCACGGGGCGCAAGCCGTCGGGCGTGCACGACCCGTTGTACGCCCGCCTGCTCGTCCTGCGCGAGGGGACGACGACGATGGCGCTGGTCTCCTTCGACCTGCTGGGCTTCTACCTCAACGACACGCGCGACCTGCGCGTCTCGGCGGGCTACGACGTTCCCGGCCGCTACCTGTTCGTCCACGCGACGCATCAGCACTCGGGGCCGGACACCTTGGGCCTGTGGGGGCCGTTCCCCGGCGTCTCGGGGCTGCATAAGGGCTACCACCGCCGCATCAAGGACGCGGTGGCGAGCGCGCTGCGGGATCTAGAGCGGCGGCTGGAGCCGGTGAAGGCGGAGGGCGGCTCCGGGACGCTCGACCCGCGCGGCCTGTGCCGCGACTCGCGCGACCCGCAGGTCATCGACCCCCACATCGGCGTCCTGCGCCTGAAGGACGCGAAGGGCCGCTCCGTCGCGACGGTCGTGAACTGGTCGTGCCACCCGGAGGTCCTGGGCCGCGAGAACCGCCTCATCACGGCCGACTACCCGGGGCCCCTGTGCGCGCGCGTCGAGGAGACGATGCAGAGATTAGTCGACGGCGATACGCTGCGACGAA
>CAZTZW010000293.1:0-3585 GCA_964618085.1 uncultured Elusimicrobia bacterium | reverse complement strand
CGCGTCGAGGAGAAGACCGGCGGCGCCTGCCTGTTCCTCAACGGCGTCATCGGCGGCCTCATGACGCCCGACGTGAAGGCCGAGGATTTCGCCGAGATGGAGCGGGTCGGCCGCGCGGTGGCAGACGCGGCGCTCGCCCTCAAGCCCGCGCCCGGCCGCGCCCGCCCGCTGTCCTGGGCGAGCGAGCGAGTCATCGTCCCCGTCGAGAACTCGCGCTACCGCCTCTTCCTTCCGGCGCTCGCTCCCGGCCACCGCCTGCTCGACGCCGAAGGCTGGCCGTTGCCCGGCTGGAAGAAGTGGTGGCTCCCGCTCAAGCACGCGGTCGCGCGGCTGGGGGAGGCCGACCAGCCCTACGTCGAGAGCGAGGTCAGCGTGCTGGACGTCGGCCCGGCCCGCCTGCTCGGCATGCCCGCGGAGGTGTTCCCGGAACTGGCCCTCGGCGGCTACGACGGGCGCTACGCCTACGGGCGCCCGGTGACCACGGCGGGCAACCCGAACCCTCCCGACCTCGCCGCCGCGCCGGCCGGCCCCTACCTGCGCGAGCGCGTCAAGGCGCCGGTCCCCATGCTCGTGGGTCTGGCCAACGACGAGCTGGGCTACCTCCTGCCGGGCTATGATTTCAAGGCCAACCCGTCGCTGTCCATGTCGCCGCGCGTCATCGGCCATCATTACGAGGAGACCAACTCCATCGGGCCGTCCTCGACGCGCATCCTGACCGAGGCGGCGGCCCGCCTACTGGAGAGACCATGAGCCGCAAGATCAGCTTCAACGCCGGACCCGCCACCTTGCCTTTGCCCGTGCTGGAGCGCGCCAAGGCCGAGTTCCTCGATTTCGAGGGCACGGGCCTCTCCATGCTCGAGCACTCCCACCGCGGCCCCGAGTACGACCGCGTCCACCAGGAGGTCCTCGACCTCTTCGCGGAGCTCCTCGCCCTGCCCAAGTCCCACGCGGTCCTGCTGGTCCAGGGAGGGGCGAGCCTGCAGTTCGCGATGCTGCCCATGAACTTCGCCGGCGCCGGCCGCTCGGCCGACTACCTCGTCACCGGCCACTGGGCCCGTCTCGCGCTGGAGGAGGCCAAGCGCCTGGGCCCGGCCCGCGCCGCGGCCGACGTCGTCGACGCCGAGGGCCGCTACACGCGGCTGCCGCGGCCCGATGAGATCTCGATCGACCCGAAGGCGGCCTACGTCCACGTCACGACCAACAACACCATCTTCGGCACGCAGTGGAAGGCCTGGCCCGACGCCAAGGGCGTGCCGCTGGTCGCGGACATGAGCTCGGACATCCTGTCGCGCCCGGTCGACGTCTCGAAGGTCGCGTTCCTCTACGCCGGCGCGCAGAAGAACCTCGGACCCGCGGGCCTGGCGCTCATCGCGGCCGACAAGGACTTCCTCAAGACCGCGCGAAAGGACGTCCCCGACATCCTCAGCTACGCCGTCCACCTCAAGGCCCGCTCCATCTACCACACCCCGCCCACCTTCTCCGTCTATCTCGTGCGCCTGATGCTGCGCTGGGTCAAGGAGAACGGCGGCGCGGCCGGGATGGGGAAGCGCAACGACGACAAGACCGCCCTCGTCTACGGCGCGCTCGACCGGATGAAGGACTTCTACCGCTGCCCCGTCGAGACGGCGGCGCGCTCGCCCATGAACGTCGTGTTCCGCCTGCCCACGCCCGCGCTCGAGGACGCCTTCGTCGCCGAGGCCGAGGCCGCGGGCCTCGTCGGCCTCAAGGGCCACCGCTCCGCCGGCGGCATCCGCGCCTCTCTCTACAACGCTGTCTCGCTGGAAGACGCGAAAGCGCTGGTCTCCTTCATGGAGACCTTCGCCAAGACCCGCGGGTAGAGGGCCGGCCTCGCCGACGTCCTGGGCACGCGCGCATAACCCTCTATTTCTGATATGTCCTGATGTATCAGAAATAGAGGGGAACGCCGGCCGCCATGGAACGGATGGTCTGACGACGTCTCTTCGTCAGAAGAGGCCGAGCTCCACCGCGCGCGCCGCGGGCATGACGATGAGCCGGTCGCGGCCCTGCCAGGTCGGATAGTAGTCGAAATTGACCTCGTAGGGCCCGAACCAGGCCGCGGCATAGCCCCGGCGGTTGGCCAGCCAGCGCTCGCTCGCGACCTCGGAGGCGTATAGGACAGCCTGCTCGGCGTCCGCCAGCGGCGTACGCGGGCGGGAGAGCGCCGCGGCGGCCTTGGGCGAGAGCGCGAAGCGGGTCTTGGGATGGGAGTCGAGGTAGGCGGCGAGCCCGGCGAGGTCCTCGCCCGGGCGGCGGATGGAGGCGGCGGCGCTCGCCAGCCAGGCGAGGTTCAAGAGGAAGAACAGCGCCGTCGTCCCGATGAAGGCGCGGCGGTAGACCGGGCGCGGCAGGCGGCGCAGGGCCTCGCCCCAGCCCCGGGCGGCCATGACCGCCATGAAAGGGATGAGGACGAGGAGGTTGCGCGCGATGAGCACCTTCTGGAAGGAGAAGTAGGCGAGGTAGAGGACGGGGAAGGAGAGGTAGACGATGGACTTGCGCCGCTCCTCGCGCAGCGCCGTCGCCGCGCCGTACAGCGCGAGGCCGGCGAACGCGGCGGATACCTCCGCGTAGCGGGAGAAGGCGACGAGGCCGAGGTAGTCCAGCGCCAGCCGTAGGTGCTCCAAGGGGCCCGAGACGGTGTAGCCGAAATGGCCGGAGGCGTAGATGGCGAGCTCCTCGCGTATGTCCGCGAGGAAGCGGGGGGCGTCGAGGACGGTGCCCGGCGTCGTCGCGAGATAGGCCGCGGCGAAGACGGCGAGCGCGCCGGTCCTCCGGCGCGCGGTGTCCGCCGCGAGCAGGACCGGGACGAGGAAGAGCCCGGCGGGGTACTTGGCCGAGCATGCCAGCCCGGCGGCGGCCGCGGCGCCCGTCAGCCAGGTCCCCCGGAGCGCGCACAGCATCGTGAGCGCGCCCAGGGAGAGGACGAGCCCGTCGGGGGCGATCCAGCGCGCGTGATAGCCGACCTCCCAGGATAACCCCACCAAGATGCAGGCCACGGCCGCCTCGAGCGGGTCCTTGCGCCAGCTCAAGACGAGGAAGTAGGTCCACGCCGAGGCCAGCAAGGTCAGCGCGGCGAACAGGGCGCGGACCCGCAGCTTGAAGGGCTTGGCGAGCGGGGCCGGGGCCGTGAACGGGGCGTGGGCCGCGATGGAGAGCAGGACGAGGTCGTAGCTCAGCGAGGGGTAGATGTAGCGCTCGGGCAGGTAGGAGCCCGACGCCGCCGAGCGCGCCGCGGGCTCGAGGTGCTTGTACTCGTCCCAGTGGTGGCCGAAGTCCAGGCCGGCGAGCGCGCAGGCCGCGGCGCAGACGAAGACGGCCGCGGGGACGAGGCGGACGGCGGGGGTCGAGGGGGGGACGATGGCGGGGAGTATAGTAGTAGAATGCGGCCGGTGAAACGACCGGCACTGACGAGGAGCGAGGACGCCTGGAGGCTCGCGGCGCTGCTCGCCGCCGGCGCCGCGCTGCGCGCGGTCTTCTTCGGCGGCCGCTCGCTCTGGTTCGACGAGGCCATCACTTTGCGTCTGGCCTCTTTGCCGTGGGCGGAGCTCTGGTCGCGGGCGGCGCTGA
>CAZTZW010000292.1:0-4404 GCA_964618085.1 uncultured Elusimicrobia bacterium | reverse complement strand
GCGTGGTCCATGGTGACGACGCGGTAGCCCTCCATGGCCGCCTGCAGGGCGTTGATCGGGTCGATCTCCGTGATCCAGACCGTGGCGCCGAGGCCGCGGAGTGACTGGGCGCAGCCCTTGCCCACGTCGCCATAGCCGGCGACGACGGCAATCTTGCCGGCGATCATCACGTCGGTGGCGCGCTTGATGCCGTCGATGAGGGACTCGCGGCAGCCGTAGAGGTTGTCGAACTTGGACTTGGTGCACGAGTCGTTGATGTTGATGGCGGGCGTGAGGAGGGTGCCCTTCTTCATGCGCTCGTAGAGGCGGTGGACGCCGGTGGTGGTCTCCTCGGAGAGGCCGTAGATGTTCTTGGCCATCTCGGGGTACTTGTCGAACACCATGTTCGTCAGGTCGCCGCCGTCATCGAGGATCATGTTCAGGGGCTGGCCGTCGGGGAACTTGAGGGTCTGCTCGATGCACCAGTCGAACTCCTTCTCGTTCATGCCCTTCCAGGCGAACACGGCGGCCTTGCCGGCCTTGGCGATGGCGGCGGCGGCGTGGTCCTGGGTCGAGAAGATGTTGCAGGAGGACCAGCGGACCTCGGCGCCCAGCTCGAGAAGGGTCTCGATGAGGACGGCGGTCTGGATGGTCATGTGCAGGCAGCCGGCGATGCGGGCGCCCTTGAGGGGGAGCTTGCCCTTGAACTCGGCGCGCAGGGCCATGAGGCCGGGCATCTCGTTCTCGGCGATGGTGATCTCTTTGCGGCCCCAATCGGCGAGGGTGATGTCCTTGACCTTGTAGTCGTTCTTCATGGCGGTGGCGGTGGGCATGGTTCTCCTATATATGGGTGAAAAGTAGACCTATATTATAGCTTTTACGACGAGGTTTTGAGGAGCCGCGGGCTAGTCGCCGGGGTAGAGGACGTGGTCGAGGTTCTGGGCGATGGCCGGCATGTTCATGCGGATCCAAGTCAGGAGTTCCTCGGGCTGGGGGGCAGGGCGGCCGGGGCGCTCGGCGGCCATGAACTGGTGGACCATGGTCAGCTCGGCCGGGGAGAGGACGGAGGTGATGGCGGCGGACACGATCTTGCGGTGGGCCGCGGAAGAGGGGGAGAGAGTCATCATGACGATAGGATAGCGCCCCTGTAGCCCGGCTTTGTATGCGCGCGGGTAACCCCCCGGCATGACCTCTATCAATAGGCCCAATGGCCCGGGGCGCGCGTCAGTTGGAGCGGGAGCGCAGGGCGTCGATGAAGGCCTTGGCCCTGCCGAGGTCGGCGCCGGTGGCCTGGCGGTAGAGCTTGATGGCCTCGATGTGGCGGCCTTCCGCGACGAGGTCCGCGATGTCCTGGGAGGTGATGGGGCCGCCGAAGTCCTCGTCCTCGTCGTCCCCCAGGTCCACGTCCTCGGCCTGCGTCTGGGCGCGGGCGGCCTCGGCGCGGGCGACCTCGACAGCGCGCTCGAGGGCTTGGAGAGGGGAGGCGAGGCGCTCGCCGCGGGGAGGCTTGGCGCCCTCCAGCGGGTCGTGGACGACGATCTCGGTCTTGCGCGTCCAGATGACGCCGATGACGGCGAGGACGACGCCGATGACGGTGAGCATGAGGGCAGTGTAGTGGAACTTGAGGCCAGGGTCAATCGTATGGAGGGTAGGACCGAAGACCCTTGTGGGGTCTCGGGGAGGGGTATACAATGTCCGAGGATATGCAGCAGCAACTGGCACGCATGGATGGCAGAATCGAAGGCCTGACGATGAAAGTCGACGGCCTGACGATGAAAGTCGACGGCCTATCGGCGGACTTCGTCGATATGAAGTCGATCATGCGCCGCACCATCGCGACCTTGGTGCGCCTCGAAGGCAAAGTGGACGACCTCGCCGAACGGATGGCCACTAAAGACGATGTGGCGGCCGTTCAGAAGAATGTCCTCGGGCTGGCGGCCAAGGTCGACGACATGCGCTACGACTGGGCTAAGCACGAAGTCCGTATATCCGCGCTGGAAAAGCGCGCTACCTAGCCGCGCTGGACGCCCCGCGGGCGGCTGAGGCATAATAGCCGCCATGCCGGACTTCCTCCGCCAGCAGTACTTCGGGAACGACTCCTACGAGTACGCCTACGCGGCGGTCGTCTTCCTCGGCGTCCTGTTCGGCTTCCTCCTGGCGCGGCGCCTCATCATCGGGCGCCTGCGCGCGCTGGCCAAGATGACGGCCACCGACCTCGACGACATCGCCGTCGAGATGCTCGAGCTCATCCGCGCGCCGGAGTGCTACCTCGTCGCGCTGTACGCGGCGACGCGCAGCCTGACCATCCACCCCCGCTTCGACCGCGGCCTCCATGTCCTGGTCGTCGTGCTCGTGGCCTACCGCATCACGACCATGATGTCGGCGGCGACGGGCTACGCCATCAAGAAGACCGTCCTGGCCGACGGCAACGACCTGGCCCACCAGGAGACCGCCCAGACCATCACCATGGCCGCGAGCGCCTTCATCTGGCTCGGGGCCGCGCTGTTCACGCTGGGCAACCTCGGCTTCAACGTCACGTCGATGATCGCAGGCCTCGGCATCTCGGGCATCGCGGTCGCGCTGGCCGCCCAGGCCGTGCTGGGCGACCTGTTCTCGGCGGTGGCCATCTATCTCGACAAGCCCTTCATCGTCGGCGACGCCATCAAGGTGGGCGACGTCACCGGCACCGTGGAGCACATCGGCGTGAAGACCACGCGCGTGCGCTCGGTCAACGGGGAGATGCTGGTGTTCCCCAACTCGACCTTGACCTCCTCGCGCATCCAGAACTACCAGCAGCTCAACGAGCGGCGCGTCGCCTTCCGCTTCGGGCTCCTGTACGACACGCCCGAGGCCGAGCTGCGCGCCATGCCCGCCGTCGTGCGCGGCCTCATCGAGCGCGACCCGCTCCTGCGCTTCGACCGCGCCCACCTGGCCGAGCTGGGCGACTCGGCGCTGACGTACGAGGTGGTCTACTACGTGCGCAGCGCCGACTACGGCAAGATGATGGACGCCCAGGAGCGCCTGCTCGCCGACCTCATCGGCGTCGTGCGCACGCGGAAGCTGGACTTCGCCTTCCCCTCGCGCACGGTGTACCACGTCGGCGCGCCGCCCGCGGCCAAGGCGTGAGCCGGCTCCCCGCCTTCTACGCCGACCCCGCGCTCTACGAGCTCATCCACGCCGACGGCACCGACGACGAGGTCTGGCTGCTCGACCGCATCGCCGGCATGCACGGCGAGGGCAGCAAGACGGCGCTCGAGCCCGCCTGCGGCAGCGGACGCTACCTCGCGGGCCTGCTGAGGCGCGGCTGGACGGTCGAGGGCTACGACCTGTCGCCCAAGATGGCGCGCTTCGCGCGCGAGCGCTTCGAGAAGTACGGCGCCCGCGCCGCCGTGCGCGTGGGCGACATGACGACCTACCGCACGCGGCGGCGCTTCGGACTCGTGTTCAACCTGCTCTCGACCTTCCGGCACCTCATGAGCGACCGCGACGCCTTGGCGCACCTGCGGCGCTGCGCGGCGTCCTTGGCGCCGGGCGGCATCATGGTGCTGGGGCTGGACCTGGCCTGGTACGGGCATGACGAGCCCGACGAGGAGGTGTGGAGCGCGCGCGGCTTCAACCACGTCATGATGACCTTGCCGCCGACGGCCAAGAGGCGGCGCGAGCGCATCATGAACTTCGTGACCACGCCCGATGGGAAGGTGCGCGAGTCGCACTACGACCTGCGCTCCTACGACATCGCGGAGATGCGCGCGCTCTTGGCGGAGTCGCCGTTCCGGGTGAAGGCCGCCTACGGCTACGACGGCAAGCCGGCGACGCTCGGGGGGCCGCGGCGGGCCCTGTGGCTCGTGCTCAGCGCAAAGGCTCGCGCCGGTCGAGCCGGTCGCCCTTCGCGCCGGAAGCGCAGCGCGCCGGGTCCTCGTAAGGCACGCGCGGCGCGGTCCGGAAGCAGACGCTGACGTTGCGGCAGTAGTACTCGGTCTCGGCCGCGACCACCGCTTCGTTGCCGGGCATGCGGCACAGCACGATGGCGGACCCGTAGACGGCGCGCGGGCAGCTGAGCATGCGCTCGACCGCCGGGTTGTTGCGGTCGGCCTGGTCCTGCTTGTGGGCCGCCGCCATCGCCGGCGCGTACAGCCTCTCGCCGCCGGTCAGGCGCGCGCCGAGGAAGGCGTTGTAGCCCTCGGGCGTGAAATCGGCCCGGATGGAGGGCGTCCAGCCCTGGGCGGGAGGCCGGTCGCCCGAGATGGCCGCGCTGAACTTGCCGTCGAGGAGCACGACCTCGACGAACAGCGCGGTGCCGTTGTCGCGCCGGGTCTCGAAGGAGATGCGCTCCTCTTTCTCGGAGGCGCCGTTGAGAGGGTGGAAATGGGCCGCGCCTTTCCCCACTTTGACGAGGAAGATGCCGCGCCGCGCTCCCGTCTTCTG
>CAZTZW010000291.1:0-4407 GCA_964618085.1 uncultured Elusimicrobia bacterium | reverse complement strand
AAGCTGCCGGGGTCGAGCAGCAGGTCGATGCGCTCGCGCGCGGTGAGCTTGCCCGCGGCCTTCTGGGCGGCCTGGCGCTCGGGCCCTCCCCCCGCCTCGGCCTTGCCGCGCTTCTCGCGCAGGGCGGAGGTCTTCTGGCCGACGAGCGGACGGTCCTTCTTGTCCTTCTCTTTATCGCTCAATGGGCTTCCTCGACCAGTTCGATGAGCACGCCGGCGTGGTCCTTCGGGTGCAGGAAAGCAACCTTGTGACCCCAGGCGCCGGGACGGGCGGCC
Organism: uncultured Elusimicrobia bacterium; assembly: GCA_964618085.1. Lineage (GTDB taxonomy): Bacteria > Elusimicrobiota > Elusimicrobia > UBA1565 > UBA9628 > GWA2-66-18. Next base: position 4,132 of record CAZTZW010000291.1, on the reverse strand, counting down.
GCGTCGATGGGCTTATGGCCCATGGAGTGCTCCAACACGAGCCAGGCGTCGATGCGCGGGACGGCGTAGGCGATGTGGTGCTGGCCTTCGCCGCGCTTCTCGATGAACTTCTCGACGCCGGGACCGGAGACCAGCTCGATCCACGGCCGCTCGCCCATGAAGGCGACCTCGACCTTCTGGGCCGGGACGGCCTCGCGATGGGCGAGCTTCATGCCCATCTTCTCATAGGTCCGGATGCCCGCGTCGAGGTCCTTCACGGCGACGCCCACGTGATGGAGCTTCATCGACAGCCCTTCCCGTTGAGTTCCACGGAGGCGGCGAGGGTCATCATGCCCATCTCGCGGCGGCGGGCCTCGACGCCCTCGGGCTTCTCGATGAGGTTGGGTTCCCAAAGCCCGGCGCGGACGCACTGACCCTGCGTGCCGTAGAGCTGGGGCCGCCTCTCGTTGGACGCGACGCGGTCGTAGAGGTAGGCGTAGTGCTTCGGGGCGGTGCCCCCGTCGCGTCGCGCCGTGTCCAGGATGACGAGCACCTTCTTCTGGAAAGGGAGGTCCAGGTCCGCGTGCTGGACGATGAGCCAGGCCGCGTCGTCGGCCTCGGCGCCCACGTCGTCGCGCCGCGGCCAGCCGTGGACCACGAGCAGGCGCTTGAGCTCGGCGGTGTTGGCACGGTCGCCCTCGGACATCATGGCGCCCAACTCCTTGCCGATAGGGCCCTGCCACTGGTCGCCGGGCAGCCGCATGAGGGCCTGGCGCGCGACCTGGTCCTCGGCGCTCATCTGCCGCAGGCGCAGAGCCAGCCGCAGCGAGCCCTGCGGGATGGACTCGAGCTCGCGCGCGTGCGACGCCTTGAGTTCCGCCAGGCGGCGCGCGACGTCTGCCGGGTCCACGGCGGGTGAGCCGGCGAGCGCGACGGCGGCGAGCAGCAAAGCGGTCGTCATGCTTTAAGGAGTTTCCTTCCGAGGCTGGCCGGGTCGGTCTTGTGCGCGACGAGGTCCTCGAGCGCCTTGTCGGTGACGCGGTCCAGGGCGTTCTTGAGGACGTGGCGCTGGATCCAGAACTGGAGCTCGGTGGCGTGCTGGCGCTTCAGGCGCGCCGGGCCCTCCGCGGTGCCCTTGAGATGGGCCCAGTGGCCGTCGAGGGCGGCCGCCAGTTCGCGTACGCCGTCGCCGTCCTTGGCGGAGGTGGCCAGCACGGGCGGCTCCCAGGCGCGGACGGCCTGGCCGGCGCTGTGGCCGAGGCCGAGCGCGGCCTTCAGGTCGGCGATGGCGCGGTCCTTGCCGGCCAAGTCCGCCTTATTGACGACGAAGATGTCGCCGATCTCCATGGCGCCGGCCTTCATGGCCTGGATCTCGTCGCCCATCGAGGGCGTGGTGACGTAGAGGACGGTGTCGGCCACCGAGGCGATCTCCACCTCGTCCTGGCCCGTGCCGACGGTCTCGATGAGGATCTTGTCGCAGCCGAGCGTCTCCAGCACGTGGACGGCGCCGAAGATGGCGTAGGTAAGTCCCCCGATCATGCCGCGCGAGGCCAGAGAGCGGATGAAGACGCCGGGGTCGGTGGCGTGCTCCATGATGCGCAGGCGGTCGCCGAGGAAGGCGCCGCCGGAGATGGAAGAGGAAGGGTCGACCATCAGCACGCCGACCTTGAGCTTCTTGGCGCGGTAGTGGGCGACGAGGCGGCCCGTGAGCGTGGACTTGCCCACTCCGGGAGGTCCCGAGACGCCGACCTTCTGCGCGCGGCCGGAGGACTTGAAGAACTCCTTCGCCAAGGTCTCGGAGGAAGCGGTCTCGTCGACCACGATGGAGAGGGCGCGAGAGGCCGCGGCGTGGTCGCCCTTGCGCACGCGGGCGACGAGGTCCTTCGGGACGGCGGGGCTCTTAGGCGGCAACGTTGAGCTTCTCGTTGAGGTAGTCGACGATGGCGGCGATGGGCGTCCCGGGGCCGAAGACGCGGTCGACGCCGGCCTTCTGGAGGGGTTTGACGTCCTCTTCGGGGATGATGCCCCCGCCGAAGACGAGCACGTCCTTGAGGCCCTTCTTCTTGAGCTGCTTCACGATCTCGGGGAACAAAGTCATGTGGGCGCCGGACAGGAGGGACAGGCCGACGGCGGCGACGTCCTCCTGCATGGCGGCGGCGGCGACCATCTCGGGGGTCTGGCGGATTCCGGTGTAGATGACCTCGAAGCCGGCGTCGCGCAGGGCGCGCACGATGACCTTCGCGCCGCGGTCGTGGCCGTCGAGACCGGGCTTGGCGATGAGGACGCGTCGGGGCTTGCTCACAGTAGACCTCCCTGGGCCTCGATGACGGCGGCGAAGGCCTCGACGACCTTGGGGTCGTAGGCCTGGCCCGAGCCCGCCTTGGATTCCTTCAGGGCCTTGGAGCCGAGCTCCATGTCGCGCAGGCCGGTCGCGCGCAGCTTCTCCATGTCGGAGGCCAGGCGGATGATGCGCGCGCCCAGCGGGATGTCCTCGCCCGACGTCTTGCCCGGGCCGGTCCCGTCGAAGCTCTCCATGTGATGGCGCACCATGGGGACCGCGCCCTCGACCATCTTGATGCCGTCGAGCATGCGCGCCGAGAAGCTGGGCAGCATGTCGTCGGAGGCGGACATCACGCCCATGTCGGCGAGCATGCGCGGGTTCTTGAAGGCGACGTAGCCGATCTTATGCAGGATGCCGGCGTAGTAGAGCATCCGGTACTCGTAGTCGTCGACGCCGTAGGCACGGCCGATGGAGCAGGCGAGCTTGGCGCAGCGCGAAGGGTAGTCCTGCATGCCCGGACGGGACGTCTCGATGACGCCGGTCAGCAGCTCCATGACGTGCGAGAAGAAGTTCTTCTGCTCGCTCATGATCTTGGTGTTGGTGATGGCCACCGACGCCAGGCTCGCGAGGGAGGAGAGCAGGCCGATGTGCGCTTCGGTATAGGGGCCCTTCTTCTTGTTGAGCACCTCGACGACGCCCACGAGGTCGCCGCGGAACACCATCGGCACGCACAGCAGCGAGCGCGTGACGAAGCCCGACGCCTTGTCGAACTTGCCCGCGAAGCGCGGGTCGGTCTTGGTGTCGTTGACCACCTGGGGCTGCCGGTGCTGGGCGACCCAGCCGGCGATGCCCTGGCCGATGGGCAGAGTCATCGTCTTGAGCGCCTTGGCCTTGTCGCCCGAGGCGACGCGGAAGAACAGGCTCTTCTTGTCGTCGGTGACGAGCATGATGGCGCTCGCCTCCGACTCCGTGAGCTGTTCGGCGGCGGTGCCGATCTTCTGGAGCAGGAAATCGATGTCGAGGGTCGAGTTCAAGGACCCGGCGATGGAGAAGAGCTCCAGCGCGAGGTCGACGTTCATCTCAGGGGCTTCGCCGTTCTTGGTGATGGCCATGTGGTTACTCCGTGCCTCCCAGGACTTCGCGGGCCGTGGTCAGGCCCATCTTCACCTTCTCGAGTCCGTCCTGGACGATGAGGCGCAGGCCCTCCTTCTGTCCGGCGATGCGGACGTTGTCGGCCGCGACGTCCTTGAGGCACTGCTGGCGCATGGTGTCGGTCATGACCAGGAGCTCGTGCATGCCGACGCGGCCCTTGTAGCCGATGCCCTTGCAGGCCTCGCACTTGTTCTCGCCGGCGGGCGGTCCATAGATCTGGAGCCCCTTCGGGAGGTCCACGTCGTTCTCCTTGAAGATCTTGATCTCCTCGGGCTTGGGGTCGCGCTTGACCTTGCACTGGGCGCACAGGCGGCGCGACAGACGCTGGGCCAGGATGGCCTTCATCGTGGTGGCGACCATGAAGGCCGGCAGGCCCATGTCCACGAGACGCGAGATGGACGAGGAAGAGTCGTTGGTGTGGATGGTGGAGAACACCAAGTGGCCGGTCATGGCGGCTTCCATGGCGATGTGGGCGGTCTCCTCGTCGCGGATCTCACCGACCATGATGACGTCGGGGTCGAGACGCAGGAAGGAGCGCAGGGCCGTGGCGAAATCGAATTTCTTTCCTTCGCCGAGCTTGAGGTCGGGGTTCACAGGGACCTGGACGATGCCGTCCAAGTTGTACTCGACCGGGTTTTCCGCCGTCAGAATCTTGATGTCCGGCCGGTTGACGTGGTTCAAGGCGGCATACAACGTGGTCGACTTACCGGAACCCGTCGG
>CAZTZW010000290.1:0-4408 GCA_964618085.1 uncultured Elusimicrobia bacterium | reverse complement strand
GAGGCCGTGGGTCTTGCCCGCCGCGAAGAGGTCGGGGCCGCCGGAGACCGAGTCGTGGTCGGTGAGGACGAAGGTGTCGACGCCGTTGGCCTTGGCGCGGGCGACGAGCTCGTCGACCGTCAGCACCCCGTCCGAGTAGACGGAATGGGAGTGCAGCTCGACGCGGCGGCTCAAACCGCGACGACTTCCTTGATCTCCGGGATCTCCTGCCGGATCATGCGCTCGACGCCGCCCTTGAGGGTGGCCGTGGAGCTGGGGCAGGAGTTGCAGGCGCCGTGCAAAGTGACCTTCACCACGCCGGCGGACTCGTCCACGGCGACGAGCGAGATGTCGCCGCCGTCGGACTGGATGTAGGGACGGATCTTCTCGAGGACCTTCTCGACGCGGTCGAAGATGGGGGTCATAGGATTCTCCTCACTTTCCGGGGACGGCCTTCTCCAGGAACGCCGCGGCGGCTCCGCCGCAGCGGCCGGGCTTCTCTTCCAAGATGTCGCCGAGGGTGACGCCTTCGAAGTACTGCGTGACCAGCGCGCCCAGGCGCTTCCAGACGGGCGAGATGGAGCAGTCGCCCTGATGGCGGCAGTCCTTCACGCCCTTCTCGTACTTGCCGCACACGTCCTCGAAGACCTCGCCGTCCACGGCGCGCACGACGTCGCCGAGCTTGATGGCGGCGGGCGGCTTCGACAGCGCGTAGCCGCCGGTGCTGCCGCGGCGGCTCTCGATGAGGCCCGCGCGGCGCAGCTTGACCAAGAGCTGGCTGACGTAGTCCACGGGGATGTTGTCCGTGGAAGCCAGCCGCTCGGCGGACACGGGCGCGCCGCCGTGCTCGCGCGCGAGCGCGGTCATCAGGCGGGTCGCGTATTCGACGGAGCTCGTGATGCGCATGCGGTGTCTAGAACAGCCCCAACTGCTCCTTCGCGTCCTCCGTGGCCATCGTCCGCGGGTCCCACGACGGGACGAAGGTCAGGTCCACGTCCACGTCCTTGATCCCGGGCAGCCGCGCGACGGCCGAATGCACCGACGCCAGCAGCATCGGGCCGTACGGGCAGGCCGGAGACGTCAGGCTCATGCGCACCTTCACGCCCGGGCCCTTCTCGGTCTGCGTCCGCTCGGCGCCGTACACCAGCCCCAGGTCCACGATGCTGATGCGGATCTCGGGGTCGAAGACGGGCTTGAGCGCCTCGCCGATCTGCTTCCAGGTCACTTCGGACGGCGCCGCGGTGGTCATGAAGTCTTGGCCTCCAGGCCTTGCAGCATGGCGTTCCAGCCGAGGGTGGCGCACTTCACGCGCAGCGGGAAGCGGCGCACGCCCTCCAAGGCCGACACGGTCTCCAGCTCGGGCGGCAGCTGGTCGACGGGAGCGTTCTCGAGCATCATCTTCTTGAAGGCCGCGAGCAAAACGCGGGCCTTGGGGATGTCGGAGCCCTCGAGGGCCTCGGCCATCATCGCGGCGGAGGCCTGGGAGATGACGCAGCCGTGCCCGGTGAAGCGCACCTGCACGAGCTTGCCGTTGACGACGGCGGCGGTCAGCTCGATCTCGTCGCCGCAGACGGGGTTGATGCCGTGGGCGCGCAGGTCCGCCGGCTCGACCGTCCCCTTGCGGGACGAGGAGCGGGAGTAGTCGATGAGGACTTCACGGTACAGGTCCTGCAGCTCGGAATCGCCTTCCATGCTACGCCACCCCCGCCTGAGGCTTGATCTTGAAAAAGGTCAGAGTGCGCTGGAGCGCGCGGCCCAGCGCCTCGACGTCGCTCTCGTCGTTGTAGAGATAGAAGCTCGCGCGCGCGGTGCCGCCGCACTGCAGCTTGTTCATCAGGGGCTGGCAGCAGTGATGGCCCACGCGCACGGCCACGCCCTCGAGGTCGAAGGCGGTGCCGACGTCGTGCGGATGGAGACCGGCGACGTTGAACGAGATGACGCCCGAGCGCTTGGCCGGGTCCTTGGGGCCCAGGATGCGCACGGTGGGCTCGGCCTCGAGAACGGCGCGGGCCTTGTCGGCCAGCCAGTTCTCGTGCTTGGAGATGTTGTCCAGACCCACGGCGTTCAGATAGTCCAGCGCCGGGCCGAACGCGGCCTGGTCCGCGAAGTTGGGCGTGCCCGCCTCGAACTTGTAGGGGAGCGTGTTGTAGAGCGTCTTCTCGAGCGTGACCTTCATGATCATATCGCCGCCGCCGAGGAAGGGATCCATCGCGTCGAGCAGGGCCTCGCGGCCCCAGAGCACGCCCACGCCCGTGGGCCCGAGCATCTTGTGGGCCGAGAAAGCCACGAAGTCGGCGCCCCAGGCCTTCACGTCCATCTTCTTGTGCGGCGCCCACTGGCAAGCGTCCACGAGCACGGTCGCGCCGGCGTCCTTGCCGAGCCTGACCAGCTCGACGACGGGGTTCACCGTGCCGAGCGCGTTGGAGAGCGCGGTGAAGGCGAAGAGTTTGGGGCCCTTGGACAAGGCGGCCTTCACCTTCTCGACGACGAGCGTGCCGTCGGGCTCGACGCGCACGAAGGTGAGCTTGACGCCCTTGTCCTGCGCCAGCATCTGCCAGGGCACGAGGTTGGAGTGGTGCTCCATCTCGGTGGTCACGACCTCGTCGCCGGCCTTGAGGAACTTGCGGGCCCAGGCGTGGGCGACCAGGTTGATGGACTCGGTGGCGTTGCGGGTGAAGATGACGGTCTCGGGCTTCTCGGCGCCGATGAAGGCGGCGGTCTTGGTCCGCGCGGCCTCGGCGAGGTTGGTCGCCTCCTCGGAGAGGGTGTGCACGCCGCGGTGGACGTTGGCGTTGTGGTTGGAGTAGAAGTCGGTCAGAGCCTGGATGACCTGGATGGGCTTCTGCGAGGAGGCCGCGCTGTCCAGGAAGGCCAGCGGCTTGCCGCGGATGAGCCGCTTGAGGATGGGAAAATCCGCGCGGATCTTCTGGGTGTCGAGGAACGGGCTCTTCACAGGGCCTCCAGGGATTGCGGCGACCGCGCCTTCAGCGTGGACGCGATGGCGACGCGCAGCGGCTCCAAGCCGATGCGCTCCACCATCTCCGAGCCGAAGGCGTAGACGAGCAGGCGGCGGGCCTCCTCGGCGTCGATGCCGCGCGAGCGCAGGTAGAAAAGGGAGTCGGCCGACATCTGGCCCATGGCCCCGCCGTGCTTGCAGGACACGTCGTCGGCGAGGATCTTGAACTCGGGGTTGCTGTTGACCTTGGCGTCCTCGGAGAGGAGCAGGTTCTTGTTGTAGACCTTGGCGTCGGTCTTCTGCGCCCCGGGGCGCACGTCGATGAGCCCGTCGAAGATGAAGCGCGACTTGTGGTCGAGCACGGCCTTGTAGAGCTGGTTGGTGGTCCCGCCGACCGCCGCGTGCGTCACCACGCTGTGGTGGTCGACGACGTCCGAGCCGGCCAGGAGCACGAGGCCGTTGAGCAGGCACTCGGCGCCCTCGCCCTCGAGGCGGGCGCGCAGGTCCTCGCGCGCGAGCAGCCCGCCGAGGTTGACCGCGTGCGACTCGTAGCGGGCGCGGGAGGCGAGCGTCGTCTCCACGAACCCGGTGCGGCGGCCCTGCCCGCCCTCGCGCACGATGCGGTAGTGCTTGAGCGAGGCGCCCTCGCCCAGGACGACGCGCGTCCAGCCGTTGGTCCAAGAGGGCGTCGGCGAATCCGACCACGACTCCTCGACGAGCTCGGCGCTGGCGCCGGGCTCCAGCGCCACCCAGACGCGGGCGTGCGAGGCCTCGGGACGGCCGGAGCCGGAGGGCTCGGCCAGATGGACGACGTGCAGGGGCTGGTCGACGCGCACATGGCGCGCGACCCGGATGACCAGGCCGCCCGCCGCCGCGGCGAGGCCGGCCAGAGGGAGGTCCTTCGGCGCGTCCCACGCGGCCTCGTCCAGAGTCTCGACCGTGACGCCGGCCGGGAGCTTGAGCAGGTCGTGCTTCGGCTCGCGGCGGCCGTTGACGAGGGCGGCGCGATGGAAGCCGACGGGGCACAGAACCTTCCCGGCCAGGGGCGTGGCGCGCTCGGGGCGCGCGGCGGGCTCGAAGGCCGGGCCCATCAGGGGCTCGACGGGCGTGAAGCGCCAGGACTCGACCTTGGGGTCGAGGAGCTTGTTCACGCGGCCGCCTTCCGCTCGTCCTCGATCCAGCCGTAGCCCTTCTTCTCGAGCTCCTTGGCCAGGTCCTTGCCGCCGGACTTGACGATCTTGCCTCCGGAGAGCACGTGGACGAAGTCGGGCACGATGTAGTCGAGGAGGCGCTGGTAGTGCGTGACGACGACGAACGAGCGCTTGGGTCCGCGCATCTTCTCGACGCCGGAGGCGACGACCTTCAGGGCGTCGATGTCGAGGCCGGAGTCGGTCTCGTCGAGCACGGCGAGCCGGGGCTCGAGGGTCGCCAACTGGAGCACCTCGTTGCGCTTCTTCTCGCCGCCGGAGAAGC
>CAZTZW010000289.1:0-4408 GCA_964618085.1 uncultured Elusimicrobia bacterium | reverse complement strand
CTGAAGTTTACAACGGGGACAGGCACCTAGGTCAACTCCCTGGATTGTTGACCTAGGTGCCTGTCCCCTTTGTCAACTTCAGACCTTGCGGGGGAAGAGGATGGGGCCCTTCTCGATCTTGCCGACCCCCAGGGTCTTGCCGGCGAGCACGTCCTCGGCGGAGAGGGCTTCGGGGAACTGGCGCACGCCGATCTGCATCTGCATCTCGGCGGACTTGTTGGGCATGAAGGGCTCGATCCAGCGCGCGACCAGGCGCAGGGACCAGACCAGGTCGAAGAGCACCAGCTCGCACTGGGCCATGTCGCTCTTGGCGAGCTTCCACGGCTGCTTCTCGTTGACGCGGGTGTTCAGGGAGCGGATGACCTCCCAGACGACGTCGAGGGCGCCGGAGAAATCCAGCGACTCCATCTTGGCCGAGATCTCCGCGGAGCGCTGCGCCACGCTGCGCGTGTAGAAGTCGCCGTCCAGCGGGGGCTTGGCGGGCAGACGGCCGCCGAGGAACTTGTCGGTCATCTCGGCGACGCGCGAGACGAGGTTGCCCAGGTCGTTGGCGAGCTCGGCGTTGTAGCGCTTGAGTAGGGACGCCTTGGAGAAGTCCCCGTCGTTGCCGAAGGGCATCTCGCGCAGGAGGAAGTAGCGGAAAGCGTCCACGCCGAACTCGTGCGTGATCTCCTGGGGGTCGACGAAGTTGCCGGCCGACTTCGACATCTTCTTGCCCTCGACGGTCCACCAGCCGTGGGCGAAGACCTTGCGGGGGAGGGGGAGGCCGGCGGCCATCAGCATGGCGGGCCAGATGACGGCGTGGAAGCGGAAGATCTCCTTGCCGACGATGTGCACGTCGGCGGGCCAAAGGTCGTCCTTGCCGGCGGCCGCCGACCAGTAGTTGATGAGGGCGTCGAACCAGACGTAGACGGTGTGCTCGGCGTCGCCGGGCACCGGCACGCCCCACTTCACCTTGGTGCGCGACACCGACACGTCGTCGAGGCCGCCCTCGACGAAGCGCAGGATCTCCGAGGCGCGGTGCGCGGGGGCGAGGAACTCCGGGTGGGCCTTGTAGTGCTTGAGCAGGGCGTCGCCGTACTTCGAGAGCTTGAAGAAGTAGGACTCCTCCGAGACCTTCTGGAGGGGCTTCATGGACTCGGGGCCGAGCAAGGTGACCCCGTCCTTCGCCTTGATGGCGTCGGATTCCTTCACGAAGGACTCGCTGACGACGTCGTAGAGGCCCTCGTAGCGGCCTTTGTAGATGTCGCCCGACTTCTGGAGGCGCGCGAAGAGCTCCTGGACCTTGTCCTCGTGGCGCTTCTCCGTGGTGCGGATGTAGTCGTCGTAGCGCACGTCGAGATGCTTCCACAGGTCCCTGAACTTGCCCGAGTTCATGTCGCAGAAGTCGGACACGTGCTTCTTGGCGGCGGCGGCGGCCTCCTCGATCTTCTGTCCGTGCTCGTCGGTCCCGGTCAGGAAGAAGACGTCGGCGCCGCGGCCGCGGTGGAAGCGCGCGAGCACGTCGGCGGCGACGGAGGTGTAGGCGTGCCCGATGTGGGGGGCCGCGTTGACGTAGTAGATGGGCGTCGTGATGTAGTAGCGCTTCATGGGTTCCTTACTTGGCGGCCTCGGCTTCGAGGGCCGCGAGGGTCAAGATGAGCCGCGGGTCGGCGTTGGCGCGCAGGGCGGCGCGCAGGCGCGAGAGCTCGCGCAGGGGCGGCTCGACGCGGGCGAACGTCGCCTCGCCGTCCAAGTGGCGGCGGCGGAGCGTCTGCGACAGGGCGAAAAGGGCGCGCTCGCACTCCACGCGGGCGGCGGCCAGGTCGCGGGGGAGCGAGTCGCCCGCCGCCGCGGCGTCCGTTATCTTGGCCAAGGGGTCCTTCTCGGCCAGCTCGAGCGCCCTTCCGGCGGAGCCGTCGGAGAGGGCGGCGAGGTTCTTGGCCTTCGTCGCCGGCACGCCGCGCCCGACCAGGATCTTCTCGACGACGGGCTCGGGGAGCGGGCCGAAGGGGACGTGGAAGCAGCGCGAGGAGATGGTCTTGGGCAGGCGGTCGCGGCTGACGGCGGCGAGTATCCACAGCGTCTTGGGCTGGGGCTCCTCGAGCAGCTTGAGCATGGCGTTGGCCGAGGCCTCGTTGAGCCGCTGGGCGTCGGGGATGACGGCGACCTTCCAGCCGTCCATCATGGACTTCATGGAGAGGTCCTTGAGCAGGCGGCGGATGGTGTCCACCTTCCAGACCTTCTGCTTCTCGGCCTCCTCTCCCTCGAGCGCGGCCTGGTAGGCCTCGTCGACGATGACGGCGTCGGGGTGGGTGCGGGCGTCCACGCCGGCGCAGTCCGGGCAGACGCCGCAGGACGCCTCGCCCGTGAAGGGACGCTCGCGGCAGAGCAAGGCCTTGGCCGTCTCGAGGGCGGCGAGACGCTTGCCCACGCCGTCGGGGCCGACCAGCAGGACGGCCGCGGGGAGGCGGCCGGAGGACAGGAGCCCCTCGAGGGTCTTCACGGCGCGCGGCTGGCCGAGGACCTTGTGGAGGTTCACCCGAGGCGCCTCAGGACGCGCGCCAGGATGTCGGCGTGCAGGTCCTCGACGGTCCGGGTGCCGTCGAGCAGGACCGCCTTGTCGCGGCGCGCCAGGCGGCGGTAGGCGTCGCGGACCTTGCGGCGGAAGGAGGAGTTCTCCCGCTCGAGGCGGTCGAGCTTGCGCTTCTTGTCGCGCGAGGAGAACTCGCGCGAGGGGACGTCGATGACGACGGTGAGATGGGGCTTGAGGCCCCTCGTCGCCGCACGGTTGAGCGGGCCCGTCGCGGCCAGACCGAGGCCGCGCGCGACGCCCTGGTAGGCGTCGGTGGACATGGTGTAGCGCTCGCAGACGACGACCTTCCCCGCGGCCAGGGCGGGCCGCAGCACCTCATCGGTGTGCTGGGCGCGGGACGCCTCATAAAGGAAGAGCTCGGCCGTGGGGGAGACGTGGAGGCGCGGGTCGAGCAGGACCTTGCGGATGGCCTCGGCCGCCGCCGTGCCGCCGGGCTCGCGCGTGTGGAGGACCGGTTTGCGGGCGGCCTTCAGCGCCGCGACCAGCAGGCGGGCCTGGGTGGACTTGCCGGACTTGTCGGGGCCCTCGAGGACGATGAACAGGCCTTTGCGCGCAGCCATAAGTGGCCCCCATTCTACCATTCGGGGCATTTGATAGCATGGCCGCATGACGGTATCCCGGGAGCAGGCCGTCGTCTGGGCGGCGTTGAACCTGCCCTTCCTCCTTTGCCATCCCTCCGCGCCGTTCCTGGCGGACCCGCTCTCGCGCTCCTTGGGCGTCAACCTGGTCCTGTTCGTGGTCCCGGGCCTCGCCTGGGTGGGGCCGTCCTTGCGCCGCCGGGGGCCGTCCCCGCTGTCGTTCCTGTGGGTCATCGCCGCGTCCGCGCTGGCGTCCCTGGGCGTCCTGCTCGCGACGCGGCTGGCGGGGGCGCGGCCGGAGCCGGCGCTCGTCTGGAACGGGGTCTGGCTGGCGACGAACGCGGCCCTGCTCGTCGGCGCCTTCCGTCCGGCGCCCGCTTGGCGCTCCTTGCTGCCGCCGCGGGAGGCCCTGCTCGTGGGGACCCTCCTCTTCGCCGCCGCCTACGCCGCTTACTTCCAGGGGGCGACGCGCTTCGTGCCGCCCATGGAGGACCACGACTACGAGACGCAGGGCACCGGTCACGGCCTGCTGAACTCCCTGCGCCCCGAACTGGCGACCGACCGCGGCACCTCGCTGTATTTCGCGCACCCGCCGCTCCTGCATGCCTGCGTGGCGGGCTCGTTCCTCTACTGGGACCGTCTGGACCGCCTCGCCGCCTACGCGGGCCGCACCGACGTCCCGGCGCTCTACGAGGATTTCCGCCGGGACCCGGCCCCGCTGCCGACGCGCACGCCCAACCTGTTCCTCGCCGCGCTCACGGTCGCCCTGCTCGGCGCCTGGGTCCGGCGCTTCTCGGGGAGGACCTGGCTCGGCCTGCTGGCCGCGGCGGCGTACGCGTCGAGCCCCGAGACCTTCGTGCGCTCGAGCTACGGCGGCTACTTCGCCATCGGCCAGCTCGCCGCGCTATCGCTGCTGCTGTCGCGCGCGCCTCGCGACCTGTTCCTGGCGGGAGCCTTCGCGGCCTTGGCGGACCACAAACTGGTCTTCCTGCCGCTCGCCTTGGCGGGGTGGGAGTGGTGGCGCGCGCGGTCCGCGCGCGCGGCGGCCCATCCGGCCTTGCTCGGCTTCGCGGCTGGCACGGCGCTGTTCTGGCTGTACGGCTTGTCCGTCGACGCCGGGGCGTTCTGGCTCGACCACGTCCGCTCGCACCTGGCCGACCGCGTCCTCCATCATAACCCGCTGGGCTACGGCGGCTATCCCGGCCCGGCCGCGCTGTGGCTCGAGTTCGCGCGCAACACGGGAGGGCTCCTGCTG
>CAZTZW010000288.1:0-4438 GCA_964618085.1 uncultured Elusimicrobia bacterium | reverse complement strand
CTGGGCCTGCTTGACGTTCTTCAGGATGCGCTCGATGGCGGCCATGTAGTCGAGACCGGCCTCGATGGTCAGCGCCATCAGGTCGACCATGGTCGGGAAGTTGCGCATGATGTTCTGCTGGCGCGTGCGGATCTTCCCGTTGAAGAGCATGTCCGGGATGAAGAAGCCGATGGCGCCGAAGACCGCGAGGAAGGGCTCGCCCGTGAGGACGAAGGCGCCGACGCCGAGCATGGCGGCCAAGCCCTCCTTGAGATGGAGCATCTGCAGGGGCGTGGGCTTGGTCGGCCGCCCCATCATCATGTGGATCTCCTCGAGCTTGACGTCGAGGTGGAAGGTCTTGAGGAGGAAGAGGTCGAGCTTGTCGAGCAGCGACCCGTTGGGGTTAAGGCTCGAGAAGGCCGTGGAGGTGCCGACCTCCTTCTTGGCCAGCTTCGTGAGGTCGGAGTCGTCGCCGTCGGACGGGGGCGCGAAGATGCGGCTCGCCGCGGTGTAGCAGAACACCGAGCCGAGGATGCCTACCGCGAGCAGCAGCCAGTGCGTGACGGGGTCGATGGCCACGTTCATATCAGGCCTCGATCCTTCGGACTCGGCACAGATGCGTAGTGGAATGGCTCATAGCATCTAGACCTGCACGTCTCCGAGCTTGTTGACGACCTTCATGCCGATGGAGATCCAGATGGTGCAGAACATGAGCGTGGCCACGCCGATGCCGCTGAAGTAGAACTCCTTCATGGGGCCGGGCTGGAACGCGAACATGATGATGAGCATGATCCAGGGCATGACGCCGACGACGATGGCCTGTATGCGCTGCTGGGCGGTCATGGCCGCCGTCTTCTCGATGAGCTTGGACTCCTCGCGGATGTTCTCCACGATGCGGTCGAAGATCTTGGTCAGGTTGCCGCCGACGCTGCGCTGGATGACGATGGCCTTGATCATGTAGGAGAGCAGGCGGCTCTGCACGCGCTCCTCCACGCCCTCGAGAGCCTTCTCGATCTGCGTGCCGAGGTGGTAGTTCTTCAGGCAGAGGCCGAACTCCTCGGAGATGGGCGGGATGCAGTCGCGCGTCACCATCTCGATGCAGCCGATGAGGTCGATGCCCGACTTCAGGCCGTTGGACATCAGGATCATGGCGTCCATGAGCTGCGCCTCGCAGCGCACGCCGCGGCGGAAGCGGATGTTGCGCAGCAGCCAGCCCGGCAGGATGAGGCCGGCGTAGACGCCGAAGCCGGTGAAGATGATGAAGCCGAAGGGATCGAAGGTGAGCAGGCCCATGAGCATGCCCAGCGCGGCCGGGCCGCCCACGAGGTAGTGGATCTTGATGACGATGAACTGGCGCTCGTACTCGTAGGCCCACTCCTTGGCCTTCGTCTTGTAGTTCTCCATCCCCTCGTGGATCTTCTGCTCGTTCATCGTGCCCACGGTCCAGCCCATGCCGATGATGAGGGCCAGGCCGAGCATCTTGAAGAGCAGCGAGGCGGCCTTGCTGCCGCGCGTGTCCTTCTGCTCCGCCGCCCAGCCGCGGGGGTCGGACTGGAGGACGTCGTAGGCCGCGTTGGAGAGCGCGCCGATGGCCATCGTCGCCGAGCGGTAGCGCTGGACGTCGCTGTTGACGAGGCCGTCCATGACCGCGTCCATCTGCCGGGCGATGAGGTCGAAGTGCGCCATGACCGCGCGGCCGCGGCCGCCGAGCGAGTTGCCCAGGCGCGCGCGCACGATGCGGTCCAGCGACATCTGGAAGCGGATGCGGTTGTCCTCGTAGTCGCGGATGAGGTTGCCGGGCTGGGCGTATTGGCCGCCGTCGGAGGGCGGGAATGTCTTCCGGGTGAGCTCGAAGAACTCATAGAGCACGGAGACGGGCGCCTGCCAGAGCTGGGCCTCGTTGAGGATGCCCTCGTCGGGGTCCTGCCAGACCGGCCGCTTGAGCATGGGGTCCAAGGTCTGGTCCACCCACTTCGGGATCTGGAGGCTGGGGTCGCGGTCCTTCTTGAAGTAGTGGTAGAAGACCTGGGTCTTGGTCTCCGCTCCGTTCTGCTTGCCGACCAGGAACTCGATGTCCTGCTTGGAGAAGATGTTCTGCGCCCCGGCGGGGGCGGCCGCGAGCAGCGCCGACAGGAGGAGCAGGGCGCGCATCAGTGGTGCCCCGCGTCGGCGGTGGCTTCGGCGTCGTCGGGCACCGGCACGCCGGCCTTGAGGAGGACGTCGATGTCGTTGGGAAGGCCCTTGGCCCTCTTGGTCCGCTCGCTCATGAAGAATTCCTTGGGGATCTCCAGGCCCTTCAGCTTGAACTCGTTGAAGAAGCGCGGGAGATAGTCGCAGGCCGTGAAGTAGCCGAAGCTCTTGCCCTTCTCGTCGACGTGCGTCTGGATGAAGCGGAAGATGTCCTTGGTCAGGATCTTCGCGCCGTCGCGGCCGACGCACTCCGTGATGTAGGTGACGCGGCGCTTGCCGTCGGGGAAGCGCGTGATCTGGACGAACACGTTGACCGCCGACGAGATCATCTCGACGAGCACGTTCATCGGCAGATCGGTGCCGGCCATGAGGCACATGGCGGACAAGCGCGAGATGGCGTCGGTGGGCGTGTTGGCGTGGAGGGTCGCGAGCGACCCCTCGTGGCCGGTGTTCATCGCCTGGAGCATGTCCAGGGACTCGCCGCCGCGGCACTCGCCGACGATGATGCGGTCGGGGCGCATGCGCAGGCAGTTCTTGATGAGGTCGCGGATGGTGATCTCGCCCTTGCCCTCGATGTTCGGCGGGCGCGACTCCAGGCGGATCCAGTGCTCGGCCATGAGCTTGAGCTCGGCCGTGTCCTCGACGGTGATGATGCGCTCGTCGTTCGGGATGAAGTTCGAGAGCATGTTCAGGAAAGTGGTCTTACCGGTGCCGGTGCCGCCGGAGATGAGGATGTTCTTCTTGGTGATGACCGTGGCGCGCAGGAACTCGACCTGGTCGGGGCGGCAGGAGCCGAACTTGATGAGCTGGTCGTGCGTGAAGGGCTTGGCCGAGAAGCGGCGGATGGTGAGGGTGGGGCCCGAGATGGCGAGCGGGGCGATGATGGCGTTGACGCGCGAGCCGTCCTTGAGGCGCGCGTCGACCAGCGGCACGGACTCGTCGATGCGGCGGCCGACGGGCGCGACGATGCGCTTGATGACCTGCACGACCTGCTCGTCGTTGCGGAAGCGCATGGGCAGCAGCACGAGCTGACCGCCCTTCTCGACGTAGATCTTGTCGTACGCGTTGACCATGATCTCGTTGATGCCGGGGTCGCGCAGCAGCTGCTCCAGCGGGCCGCGGCCGAGGATCTCGTCGATGAGCTCGACGACGAACTGCTCGCGCTGGCCGCGGGACAGCGGCAGGTTCTGCTCGCGCTGGAGGAGGTTCTCGATGATCTTCTGGACCTTGGAGCGGTTCTCCTCGTTCTGGTTCGCCTCGTCGGAGATGCGGATGCGCTCGGTCTCCATGGCGGTGACGACCTGCTTGTGCATCTTGGTCTTGAGCTCGTCCCAGAAATCGGGCACCGGGCCGGTGGCGCCCTTGGCCTCGGGGCCCTGGGCCTTCTCGCCGCCCCCCACGGAGACGGCCGGCGCGCCCGAGGGCTTCCAGAGGATGTCGGCCGACTGCGAGAACTCCTCGGCCTGGGTGTAGTTCTCCCAGTGCTTCACTGAGGGCTTGAGCTCCATGGTGCGGCCGAGGAGGATGCGCAGCGCCTTCACCCAGTCGCTGTGCATCTGCTCGACGATGAGGATCTTCTGGGTGTTGGCGTACTCCGGGATGAGGTCCTCCCAAGGCATGTAGGCGAGCACGCGCTTCTGCATCGCGTTGAAGAAGCGGTCCACCTCCTTGGGCGCGAGCGCGCCGGGCAGGTTGGCCTGGTTGACGATGACCTCGAACTTCTCGAGAGGGAAGTGGAGGGCCTTGATCTCGTTGAACAGCGAGTAGGTCGCCTCGAAGTGCGAGCGCTGCGGCAGGCACGACCAAAAGATGAGGTCGGCCAGGTCGAAGGAGAATATCTGCATCGGGAAGAACGGGTCCACGTCCAGGAACAGGTCGTAGGACTCCGCCAGCGAGCCGAGGATCTTCACGACGACGTTGGGCGAGAGCTTGAGGAACTCCTGGCGCGAGGTGGCCAGCGGCAGCAGGCCCACGCCCCACTGGGAGAACGGGATGCGGCCCTTGAGCAGGCGGCCCAGCCCCCCCGTCGGGTTCTCCCCGACGAGCGAGACCATGCTGGCCAAGGTCGGCGGGTTGAGGCCGAGGGCGAAGCTCAGGTCGTTGCGGCACAGGGGGTCCATGTGCACGATGACGACCTTGCGGTTCTGGGAGCCGGCCCACGCCAGGGCCAGGTTGAGGCAGGCCGTGGTCTTACCGACCCCTTCCTTGGGGCCCGTGAAGACGACGACCCTTCCCGGCTCCCGGAGGGAGGTAGGGACGGGACTCTCGG